>NZ_JBHSAC010000040.1:0-8993 GCF_042649885.1 Streptococcus dentapri
TTTAGTATACTCCTAAACAGAGCAAAAAGCTCTTAGAAATGCAATTCCAAGAGCTTTGTCTTCAGTCTGAGCACCTTGCCATAATGGCAAGGTGCTTTTAATACTTTAATAATCGAAAATATTAGATAAAAGCTCTCAATCATTCAGCAGTTTGGATAAACTGACTCATGTAAAGATCATAATAAAAGCCTTTGGCATCAAGCAAACTTTGATGAGTTCCTTGCTCCACGATTTGACCTTCTTTAAGTACCAAGATTTTATCAGCTTCTTGGATAGTGGACAAGCGGTGGGCAATGACAAAGCTGGTTCGCCCCTCCATAAGACGTTTCATAGCCTTTTGGATAAGGAGTTCTAAGCGGGTATCAACAGATGAGGTTGCCTCGTCCAGAATCAAAATCTTAGGATCCGCTAAAAGAGCACGGGCAATCGTCAAAAGCTGCTTTTGTCCCAACGAAATATTGTTGGATTCCTGGTTCATTTCCATATTATAGCCCCCCGGCAGAGTACGAATGAAGTGGTCAACATTAGCTGCCTTAGCAGCAGCAACAATTTCTTCATCGCTGGCATCTAGTTTCGCAAAACGCAGGTTATCCTTGATGGTTCCCTCATAGAGCCAGGCATCTTGCAGCACCATACCAAATTGTTGGCGGTATTCCTGACGGGAGAGGTGGCGAATATCATGACCATCAACACTAATAGCTCCCTTGGTCACATCATAGAAACGCATCAAGAGATTAATCAAGGTAGTCTTTCCTGCACCAGTTGGACCAACGATGGCAATCATCTGACCTGGTTTAACCTCCAGATTAAAATCTTTAATAAGAGGTTTGTCTTCATTGTACTGGAAATCAACATGATTGAAAATAACTTGACCAGTCAAATCGCCGGATAAAGTTTCGGTCACTTCTGAGACTTCATTGTCTTCATCTAAAACTTCAAAAATCCGTTCCAAGGATGAACGTGCTGATTGAAGCATGGCAGCTAACTGGGTCAAGGTCTGAATAGGCTGACCAATTTGCCAAGTGTATTGGACAAAGGCTTGCAAGTTACCGATGGTCAGGCTGCCAGTGATAACCATAAAGCCCCCCCAGAAGGCAATAATTAGATAGGCTAAATCGGAAATAGCATTGAGGACCGGCATCATCAGTCCTGAAATGAAACTAGCCTTGAAACCAACATCTTGTAATTCATCCAAAATCCCATCAAATTCCTCTGCAGAAGCTTCTTCTCGTCCATAGAGTTTAATAATATTGAAACCTGTCAAATTTTCTTGCACAAATCCATTCATATCTCCGAGGACGTCAGCTTGACGTTTAAAGAAGGGCTGAGATTTATTCAGTAAAAATTTAGCCGAAAAGTAAGTAAGAGGAATACTGACGATAACCACAATAGCCAGCTGCAGATTGAGATAAAGAACCATACCGATAACCATCAGCAGGGTCAAAACAGCATTAATCACCTGTAAGAAGGATTGCTGTAGGGCGTTTGAAACAACTTCAACGTCGTTGGTAAAGCGTCCCAACATATCTCCGAATTGATGGCCATCAAAATAAGATACTGGGATTTTATTGATTTTATAGCTCAAATCAAGGCGTAAATCATAGATAGAACGTTGCACTGTACGCGTCATAAAGTAGTTGGAACCATAACTGCCGATTTCGGAAAAGATACCACGCACAGCATAGATGACCAAAAGAAAAGCAATCTTACCGACATCAATGGGGGTATGAGCAATCAGTTTAGTCGTCAACTCTGTCACAATCAAGCCCAAGATGAAAGGTTCTAATACACTAGCGAAGGCTTCTATGATTTTTAGGAAAACAGCTAGATATAGCGAGCCCTTGTAATATCTCAGATAAGCCCAAAAACGGATAAATACATTTTTACGCATCTTCTCCTCCTTCTATTTCGGACAAACTGGCACCCTTAAGTTGGGAATCAGCAATTTCGCGATAAATAGCATTACTTTCCATAAGTTCATCATGGGTCCCACGGCCAACGATTTCTCCTTTATCCAACACAATAATCTGATCTGCATCCATAATGGTTCCAACCCTTTGAGCTACGATGAGAACGGTGGCATCTTGAGTAACTTCCTTGAGACGATGTCGCAGCTCGAAATCTGTCCGATAATCCAGGGCTGAAAACGAATCATCGAAAATATAAATATCTGGCTTTTTAACTACAGCTCGTGCAATGGCCAGACGTTGTTTTTGCCCACCCGATAGATTACTACCGCCTTCAGCCAGGTGGGTTGCATAACCTTCTTCACGGCTATCAATAAATTCTTTCGCCTGAGCCACTGAGGTTGCCTCTTCCAAATCTTCAACCGTAGCATTTTGCTTACCATACTTGAGATTATCTTCGATAGAGCCGGTAAAAAGGAGAGCCTTTTGGGGAACAAAACCAACCTTTTGCCGCAGTGCCTTGAGATTATAGTCTCTGACGTCCACACCATCCACTAAAATTTTACCTAAGGTTACATCATAAAATCGCGGAATCAAGCTGACTAGAGAGGATTTACCAGAACCAGTTGAACCAATAAAGGCGGTTGTCTGTCCTGGACCTGCTTTAAAGGAAATATTATGAAGGACTGGACTTTCCGTCTCACCCGGATAGGCAAAGGTCACATTATCAAATTCCAAGTAGCCACGACTTTGGGTTTGTGTCACACCATTGGGATTTTGATAGATGGACAATTCCATATCCATAACTTCCTGAATCCGATGGCTGGATACAACCATCCGCGGATACATGGTAAAGAGATTGGCAAAGATTAAAAAAGAGAACAGAGCATGGAAACTGTATTCAATAAAGGCGACCAAATCACCAATCTGCAACTCACCCTTGGACAAGGGAGCTAAAGCAAACCATCCGATAGCCACAATCATGGCCACAATAATTTGGATAAACATGGGTTCAGTCAGACCGGTCAATGTAAAAAGACGAGTTGAGACCGCCGCATACTCCTTATTCTTAGCATCAAAACGCTCTTCTTGAAAACTTTCACGAGCAAAGGCACGGACAACGCGCAGACCGGTCAGATTTTCACGGACATATTGGTTGATTTTATCGAGTGTCGCTTGCTGATACTCAGATAGAGGCATGGTTTTTATAGCAACATAGGCGATGGTAGCCACCAAAAAAGGGATGAAAACTGCTACAACCCAAGCCAAAGAGGGGCTGGTCAACAAAATCATGACCACCGAAAAAGAAACCATGAGAGGAGTTACGACTCCCATTCGCAGAGCCTGTTGAGTAAATTGCATCAACACAAAGGCATCCGTCGTCATACGAGTAACGAGAGAGGGAACACCAATTTTTTCGTATTCTTGATGCGAATAATCTTGCAGCTTGGCATACATATCCTTGCGCAAATCTTTAACCATGTGGGTAGAGAGTTGCCCGGTCGCATAGGCCAAAGCTACGCGGCCAATGATTCCTGCAATAACCACTAAAAACATGATAAAAGTCCAGAAATAAAGAGCCTCAATGTCTTTGGGGTTGATGGCCAAATCAATCATACGAGCCAATACTGTGGGCAGGCCTAGATTGACCACTACAAATAAAATAGCCGCAAGTAAATTGTAAATTAACCATTTGGGATACTTTTTCAAATAAGACCAAATTAGTTTCATAGATATCCTTTCTTCATTATAAAATGGGGATTAAAGAGATTTAGTATTTTCATACCATTTTTTAATTCTCTTATCTCTTCAAATCGCTCAGATAGTCATAGCGCTCATATTTTTCTAGTAGAAGCTCATTTTGCTCATCCAGATTTTTTTGCAGGTCACTTAGTTTCGTAAAATCACTACCACAGGTTTGCATTTCTGCCTCAAGTTCTTCGATTATAGCTTCGATTCTTGCGATATCTTCTTCAATGCTTGCCCACTCCTGTTTTTCTTGGTAGGACATGCGCTTTTTCTTTTCTTCTGGCTTGTCCAGCCTGGGTACAATTTCTTTAGGAGCTGGGGCTGCTAGAGTGGTTTTAAGAAATTCCTGCTCATCCAGATAATCTGTGTAATTACCGAAAAATTCACGGACTTGACCAGCTTCAAAGGCTAAAATTTTATTAGCCACCTTATCGAGAAAATAGCGGTCGTGACTGACCGTAATAACAGCACCGCCAAAGTTTTGCAAGAATTGTTCTAAGACGGTTAAGGTTGCAATATCTAGGTCATTGGTCGGCTCATCAAAAAGGAGAACATTGGGTTTTTCGATGAGAATTTTAAGTAGATAGAGACGACGCTTCTCACCTCCGGATAGCTTAGCAATTTGAGTCCCATGAGTAGAGCGTGGGAAGAGAAATTGTTCCAATAAATCCGTTATGCTGGTTTGACCGACACTGGTCTTGACCTCATCAGCTACTTCCTGTAGATAGTTGATGACCCGCTTATTCTCGTTCATTTCCTTAATCTGCTGAGAAAAATAGCCAATTCGAACAGTTTCACCGATAGTAATTTTACCAGAGGTGGGCTTTAACTCACCATTGATAAGATTGAGTAGAGTAGACTTGCCAACACCATTATCACCAACAACACCAATTCGGTCCCTGTTTTGAATCAGGAGACTGCAATCATTAAGAATGGGCTTGTCAGGATAAGAAAAACTAACCTCTTCAAAGTTAATAACTTTTTTACCGATACGACTAGTCTCAAAATTAATGACCAGATCAGACGAACTGCTGGTAGCACTTAAATCATCTTTTAATTTCTTAAAGCGGTTGATTCGAGCCTGCTGTTTGGTTGCACGAGCTTGGGGCTGGGTACGCATCCAAGCCAATTCTTGCTTATAGAGCTGCTTCTGCTTGTGCAAAGCTGCCGCATCTCGTTCATCCTGCTCAGCCTTTAGACGAACATAATCTTGATAATTCCCTTGATATTCCTTAAGACCGGCCTTATCTAACTCAAAAATTCGCGTAGCAACATTGTCTAAAAAATAGCGATCATGAGTGATGAAAAAGACAGTCTTTTTTGAAGTTTTTAAAAAGTTGGTCAACCAAGCAATGGTTTCGATATCAAGGTGGTTGGTCGGTTCATCCAAAAGTAATAAATCAGCATCTCCTAGAAGAATCTGAGCTAACTGAACGCGGCGACGTAAGCCACCAGACAAATCCCCAACATTTTGCTCTAAATCTGTAATCCCTAATTTAGTCAGGACAGTTTTAACATCACTTTCAACTGTCCAAGCATCGAGACTGTCCATCTCAGCTGTGATTTTTTCCAAGCGCTTTTGCTGGGCTAGGTCATAATTCAGCATCAGCTGCTCATATTCACGAATCAGATTTATCTCCCGTAAATCAGAGGACAGTACTGTATCCAGAACAGTTTTATTATCGTCAAAATCTGGCTCTTGGGTCAAGTAGGCTATCTTATAATGATTAGGTTTGATGAAAGGGGAGACATCTCCATCAAAGCCCAATTTATCAGAGATGACATCCAAAAGGGTGGTCTTACCAGTCCCATTGACTCCAATCAATCCAATTCGATCCAAATCATGGATGATAAAGGAAATATCACGAAAAACTGTCTTATCTCCGACCGACTTAGTCAATTTCTCTACAATAAAATTACTCACTTGATATCCTCTCTACAACTCAAACAACTACTACTGGAGCCTTTGACTGGCAAATTCCAGAATGGCTGCTTTATCGTTGCTCAATTCCCCCTCGACAATCGCCCTTTCAACCTCGGCAAGTACTTTTCCCAAAGCCGGACCTGGTTTAATAGCAAAAGCGGCCATCAGATCACCCCCCCTAATAACAATTTCGCTCTTATCATGAATAGCCAAGGATTCATCCAGTTGTTCAATTAAATCATAGGCTACCGGTAAACCTTGAGCCTGTCGTAAATCTTCTACTAAAATCGCTAAATTTTTACCATACCGATAGATAGTTTGCCTATTTGGCCCCTCTAATGAGCGATGATCATAGAGGTCTATCAGGCTAGTAACGGTCTTTTGAAACTGCACTGATGTCTTCCATTTTTTCAGGAAGGATTTGACAGGTGTACTCTTCAAATTCATTAAAAGAGCAGCCCAAGCCTGCTCACTGCTACTAAAGACAAAATCATCAGCGACAGCTGTCAGTGTCTGCTCTAAACCTGCTATCTGGTCTTG
Organism: Streptococcus dentapri; assembly: GCF_042649885.1. Classification (NCBI taxonomy): domain Bacteria; kingdom Bacillati; phylum Bacillota; class Bacilli; order Lactobacillales; family Streptococcaceae; genus Streptococcus; species Streptococcus dentapri. Next base: position 6,121 of record NZ_JBHSAC010000040.1, read on the forward strand.
AAGATTAGGTAAATAGGCGTAGGCTTCACTGTCAATCAAGGCTCGCAAACCTTTTTTCCAGAAAGGGGATGTTAAGAGCTTGTCAAATTCAATGAAAGAACGCTCAACCGAAATCTTAGCCAGCAAAGGTGCATGAGTTTTCATAGCGGTAAAGGTCTGTTCTTCAATAGTAAAATCAAGACTAGCCACAAAGCGCAAACCTCGCATGATTCGCAGAGCGTCCTCACTAAAACGTTCTTGAGGCTTACCAACTGCTCGCAGGAGCCGATGGTCAAGATCCGCTAACCCATCAAATAAATCGATAACTTGGGCGTCTTCATCAAGAGCAAAGGCATTAACAGTAAAATCTCGGCGTTTCAAATCTTCTTCCAAAGAGCGCACAAAAGAAACACTAGCAGGGCGACGGTAATCCACATAGATATCCTCTGTCCGAAAGGTCGTCACCTCGTACTCACCCGCATTTTCCAAAACTAAAATAGTTCCATGCTCGATACCAATATCAACTGTCCGATCAAAAATAGCCTTGATCTCTTGCGGATAAGAACTTGTTGCAATATCAACATCGTGAATAGGACGCCCTAAAAGAGCATCGCGGACCGACCCGCCAACAAAATAGGCCTCAAAGCCGGCTGTTTTAATCTTCTCTAAGATTGGTAAAGCCTTCTGAAATTCAGAAGGCACGTTTTTCAGTTTCATAACAAATGTTCCAAACCATAGACGAGTTGAACTCGTTTGACAACTTCTTTGATCCCCAAATTAACACCACTCATAAAGGAAATACGATCATAAGAATCATGACGTAAGGTCAAGCCCTGTCCTTCAGCGCCAAAAATGACTTCTTGATGGGCTACTAGACCTGGTAAACGAACTGAATGAATGCGGAACCCATCAAATTCTGCACCGCGTGCACCTCCTAGGGTTTCTTCTTCATCTTCAGCCCCCTGCTTTTTATAGGAACGCGTTTCTCGAATCAGCTCAGCCGTTTTAATAGCTGTACCGCTCGGCGCATCTTTCTTCTTATCGTGATGAAGTTCAATAATTTCCAAATCCGGGAAATACTTGGCTGCTTTAGCAGCAAATTCCATGAGCAGGATAGCACCGATGGCAAAGTTAGGAGCAATCAAGCCTCCAAGTTGCTTCTGAACAGATAAATCGGTTAACTCTGTAATCTGCTCTTCAGTGAATCCCGTGGTGCCAACAACTGGAGCAAAGCCATTTTCCAGAGCAAAACGAGTGTTTTCATAAGCGACCTTAGGAATGGTAAAATCTACCCAAACCTGAGCATCAAAACCAACCAAATCGGCCTTATCATTGAAAACTGGAACACCATCTACTTCTTTCTCTATCGCAAAGGGATCCAAAAGAGCTACTAATTGGAGGTCGGCATCCCCTTTGACCATATCAACAGCAGTCGATCCCATTTTACCCTTAAATCCGGCAATAATAACCTTAATACTCATGATTCACTCACTCCTTTATTTTTGGTGTAAACCCTATCGCAAGAGCTCCCTCTCCTAGGTGGGTTGAAATAACACCGCAAAAAGGGACAGTCCTTATATCGCCCTGATAACCACTAGCCAACAGTTGTTGACGGAAAGCTTCTGCTTTAGCTTGCGCATTGGCCTCAATGATCCAAGCCTGATAGCCCTTGTGACTTTCTTGATCAAGAATCTCAGTGAAACGCTTGATGGCCCGCTTTTCTGTCCGAACTTTCTCAAATACCTTTATGACACCATCATCGAAATACATAATGGGCTTGATATTGAGTAGATTCCCCAATATAGCTGCACCATTTGACAGACGCCCTCCCTTGACTAGATGATTTAAATCATCCACCATAATGTAGGCCTGTGTTCCATCGATCATAGTCTGCATCTTGGTCAAAATTTCTTGGAAACTCTGGCCAGCTTCAGCTAATTTCAAAGCTGTATTAACCATATAGCCCATGGGACTGCTGGTAATTTTACTGTCCGGGAAAGCGATAGTCAAAGCGCTATGTTCTTCAATCAGATACTGGATGTTTTGCCAAAAACCCGAGATACCACTGGACAAAAAAAGGCCCAAAACATGGCTGTAGCCATTGTTCTCTAGATTTGTCAGCAGTTCATCCAAATCAGCTATACTGGGCTGACTGGTCGTTGGCAGACTGGTAGCTTGCCGCATTTTGAGATAAAATTCTTCAATCGTCAGATTGTTTCCTTCGACATAAGTCTCACCGTCGATAAGAATAGGAATATCCAAGACATATAAATCGGGATGAGCTAGATCTTCTTTCGGAAGATAAACTGACGAATCCGTGATAACCGCTAATTTCATTTTAGAACTCTAAATGAACTCCTGGACGGTCCAGAGCAATTTCGGAAACTTCATAGGTCATACGTTGCAATACTTCTAGCAGTGGATCAGCCAAGCTTTGAACTTCTTCTTGTGAAAATTCTTTAGGTTCATCAATAATGCGATTTTTCAGATGAACCAGCTGAGAAATGACACCAGCGATGACGAAGTCCTGACGCACAATTTGGAATTGTAAAACAGCCACCAGATGTGTTTCTGTCTTTTCCTCGTCCTTGCTGACCAATTGGAAGGTCACCTCGACATTAGTCTCGGGTTTGCCGTGTTGTTTTTCCCATTCTAGATTACGAGCATCATAGTGATATTGATTGACAAATACTTGATCACGTGTTAATTCCATTTTATTCTCCTAATTTAAATTTACTTTAATACAGCCTATTATAGCATACTTCAGCCAGTCTTAAAAGTCCCCCTTACTTCTTTTAAGAGTAGATTAGCTAAGCCGGATAAAAAAGTCATAACCACCCGTGAAAACGGGTGGCTTGTACACCGGCTATAAGCCGTTTCTCTCCAGCGACGTC
>NZ_JBHSAC010000041.1:0-34673 GCF_042649885.1 Streptococcus dentapri
TTTAGTATACTCCTAAACAGAGCAAAAAGCTCTTAGAAATGCAATTCCAAGAGCTTTGTCTTCAGTCTGAGCGGGATAAAATCCCGCTTTCTTTTTGCATGTCTTTTAATCGCCAATTGATGACCATTCAAAATCTAAATAGTTTTTAAAAAGATCGCCTATGCTTCCTTGAAAACCAAGTTCTTTACCCTTATAGGTCAAACTAGTAATTGGATAATAATCTGGTATGGTTAAACAACCGGTTAAAAGCTGGATGAAGTCATTAGGATTTTCAAAGATTTGTTTACGCTCAATATTGTAGGCGTCTTTATAAGTCATTTCAATCATTACATCCCTCCTTTTCTAAATTCTAGTATTTTGTAATAACTAATCAAGTATTTAATCTGAAAATTGTTCATTAGCCTCCCGCAGCCTGCCATAGAGGATATAGTCAACATTTTTTAAATCCGCAATCGTTCGACTGTTAAGAGCACACATAATGATGCGGAGATCATCCTTCCAACCATTAACAATAGTAATAACTTCATCAAGAGGATAGCCTTCAACTAGTTTCAAAATAGTAGAGGAGAGCCCTGCAGCTTTCGCTCCTAAAACAAGAGCCTTGATTATATCAAGCGGATGTCGAATGCCCCCACTCGCCAAGATTTCTGCACACCCGCTAAAGGTTTGAGCGTTCAAGAGAGCTTGGGCAGTAGACTGACCCCACTCATTCAGATAAGTGCGATCTCTTCCGCGTTGATTTTCGATATAGGCAAAACTTGTCCCGCCACGGCCCGAAATATCAAAGGTCTTAATGCCCAGTTCTAAAGCATATTCAATTGTTTTGCGATCCATCCCGAAACCAACCTCTTTAAGAATCAGCGGCACTGGTATTTCCGCTGCATAATCAGCCAGGTTCTGACGCCAGCTTCGAAATTCCCTCTCACCTTCCGGCATCAAGAGTTCCTGCATCAAGTTGATATGAACCTGTAAAAGCAAGGGGTGCGTCTCTTCAACAGTCCGAAGGCCTAAAGATACTGGTTTATCCAAACCGATATTGCTCCCTAGAAGAACTTGCGGAGCCCACTCTCTAACCTTATAGGAATCATCAGACTTATCCTTCAGCGCTGCGCTGTAAGAGCCAGCCACAAAAAGCAGACCACAAGCTTGGGCAACCTGAGCTAATATCTGATTGATTGCCTTTCCCTTATCTGATCCACCTGTCATAGCATTGATATAAAAAGGGAAATCCCAGTCTTGCCCGGCAAAATTTGTTCTGAGATCAATTTCAGACAAATCATACTTAGGCAGGGAAGAGTGCATTAACTCCACCTCATCAAAACTGTTATAAGGGGGATTATAAGCCAGAGCATGTTTGATATGCTCATCTTTACGATTCGACATTATAGCATTTGGCTGGACAAGAGTTCAATACCTGCTGCCCGCCACCTTTCTATTAGTGTTTGAGAATGTTCGTGATTAAAGGAGAGAGCAATACCACAGTCACCACCACCAGAACCTGATGATTTAGCCGCTACTTCTAAACCTTGAGCTGCTGCTGTTAAGTTTAATAAATCTGATGTATAAATGGCCGGATGAAGCTCCTTGAGCAAATCTCCTGCCTGAGTCAAACTGATAAGTATCTGCTTTTGATTGCCAACTTCCAATCCTTGTGCCAAGTCCAAGACAACAGCTTGTGTTTGCTTGAGAAAGTCAGCGGTAATAGTCGATTTTACTTGATTAATCATATCTTTAGAGATAGCCGGTTGACCGGTCCATCCAACCAGAAAATCACAAACGACAGCTGGTTTAATAGTTTTAATTTCATAACTCCAGTCCCTAGCCAAAACTTCTTGTAAGGGCTGCTGTTCCATCCAGTCACGGATACGCCGACGGTCAAAAGAGGTGAAGAGAACCAAATCATCGTAGACAATGCAAGCCAGATCCCCCATAGACCCATTATCACCAGTTTTAAGTAAGCTATAGGCTGATAATTTAAAGAGTAAATCTGCCGGCCAAGTTTGTCCATAGAGGGCTGCCATAGCTTTGACGACTAGAACCGTGACACTACCACTGGATCCGATGCCAATTTTTTTACCATCTTTTTCCAATTTGCCAGTGATTTTAAGCGAAAAGGGGTGGGGCTCAAGTCCCAGATGAGAAAGATAATCATTAACAACCTCAACAGTAGTCTGGATCAAGGCATAATTTTTATCAAAGTCTAGGCCAACACCATAATCAAACATATCCGAATAGAGGTGATAGCTTGCCGCTGATTGAATAGTGGCTGTCATATAAATAGGAATATTCTTAATAAGGGCTGATTGCCCCGGTGTCAGCACCGCATACTCACCAGCCAAATAAAGCTTACCTCCAGTCTGTACTCGAAATTCAGTCATGAGCAGGATCCTTTGTTTTAGAAACGATAATGCGATAATGCTCTTGAAAAATAGGGACCAATTCCTCCAAATCTTCCTGACGGCAAAGCACCTTAACATTAGGACCAGCATCCATGGTAAAATAGCAGTCGTGCCCTTGGCTTCTCAAGGCTTTAACAAAAGCCATAGCCGCATAGGATTCTTCTGTCAAATAAGAAAAAGGCGGATTGGCAGCCTCAGTTGTAGAATGCATAAAAAGAGCATTGCTTTCAGTCAACTGACCGACCTTTTCAAAGTCATTATCAGCTAAATAGCCTAACATCTGCTTATAGTCCTTTTCCGACTGATCTACCCAGTCTGGAAAATTAGTTGAGGTCTCTGCGGAGCGCTTCATACCTTCACGACTCGAAATAGGTTTAGGTTGATCATTTAGCACTAGCATAATCATAGCCAGATCCAAATCAGTCTTCACCTGATAGATTTCACCAGTGTCCTTATCCCAAGCCGAGAGAGGACCAAAGAAAGAACGGGCTGATGAACCCGAAGCAAATTTAGCATATTGAGCCAGCTCTGACTGATCGAGGCCAAAATCAAAGAGCTGATTGCAGGCCTTGACCAGGGCTGATAGTCCGCTGGAGCTAGAGGATAATCCAGCTGCTGTCGGCATATTATTAGCTGTATCAACACAGACAAAAACTTCTTTGTCCCTGCGGAAAAAATCAATAATTTTTGAAATCTTTTGATGCTCTGCTTCACTCTGCAAAACGCCATCAATATAAAATTCATCAGCTTTAGCTGTTTCGGGTAAAAGCGAAAGCTTGGTTCGAGTAAACACATTTTCCAAGGTCAGCGAAATACTGCTGGTTGCCGGAATCATCTTTTGGGCATCTGCCTTTCCCCAATACTTGACAATAGCGATATTGGCATAAGATTTAACACTTACAGATTTTCTATCCACGTATTAACCGCTCCTTCTTTTTCTAGTCTTTGAGCAATACTTTGCGCTTCTTTTTGATTGTGACAGAGAGCAATGATACACCCCCCTAGACCACCACCGCTCATCTTAGCGCCTAAGGCACCGTTCTTAAGGGCGACATTGACCAGATGATTTGCTTGTGGACTAGACACACCCAATTTATCTAATTCCTGATGCGCCTGGGTCATAGACGTGCCAATAACGACCAAGTCCTTAGCCAGAATACCAACTTCGATTACATTAGTCAAATCACCCAAATGGTGCAGATAGGGCAGGGCCTTTTCCTCCTGCTGGCGAACCTTCTGGACAGCTTGGCGCGTATGACCATGAATGCCAGTATCGGCAATGACCAAGCAAGCCTCTAAATCAATGGTAATTTCTGAAAATCCTAGATTGCGGATAAATTTAATAGCCTGATCGCTGAGACAGGTCTTGGCATCAAGACCACTAGGGTTTTCATGGGCGATGATTTCTGCCTGATTGGCTAACATTTCCAGCACTGAAAGAGAGAGCGGGCTATCATAGTAATCAAAAACCGCACGAATAGCTGCGATGGCTACTGCTGCCGACGAGCCCATTCCCCGCTTTTCAGGAACCGAGGACTCAATAGTGATTGTCAAATTTTCATCAGGTCGCTCTAAATACTCCAGAGCAGCAAAAACAGCTGTCGATAGAGGATCAGCGATATCAACCTCTGTAGGAAGATCGGCCTTTTCAACACGACAGACCACCTCGATATCCTTTAAGGGTAGGGCTATGGCAGAATAGCCATAAACCACTGAGTGCTCACCGATGAGAATGATTTTACTATGGGCTTTGCCAACTCCAATTTTTTTTATCATTTTAACTTTTTCCTTCATTCCTCTTAGTATTTTAGCTTAAAAATGGCAAAAATGCGACCAGAAACACTAAAAAAAGTCTCTGTCGCAGGGCCGAAATTTAAAGTTTTCTTAGTTATATACGGGAGGGATTATCGAGTTTAATCATAGAAAAGCTAACCAATTCAATAAGACAGTTCAACCTAACGTCATCTTTTCACCCCAAGTTTCAATATCTTTTGAGGATAAAGGAAAAATGATAGCAAGGGTACTTTTTTAAAAATCCAGACAGTTGCATTGACTAGCAGCCAGCCAAAAACAATACCAATTGATAGATGTAGCCAGAGCGAATGAACCCCTACTGCTATCAGAGCAATCCTCAGTATACTGACAATAGGAGCATGCAAAAGATAGATGGCTAGGCTGTCTTTGCCTTTAGCAATGAAATAAGAGGCAAATGATATTTTAGCTAGCAAGGGATAGACTGTAAATGCAAACAAAACACTAAATGGAAAAATAAGCCCCCAGACATCCGGTGTATCATAGCTAGTGTAGCCGATAAATTCTAATTTTCGCCAGCGCAACATAAACAAGACAACAAGTACACCATAAAAAAGAATCATGTAGCTAGCTCCTCGCCAATTAGGAGATTCCTTAATAAATTCTCGCAGAAAACTACCTAAGATAAAGATAAAAGACCACAAGAGCAATTTTTGCACCAGATAAATGTGAATAGGAAAGAGTAGGGCAATAACAAAACCAATGGCCGTCAAGGTAAATAACCCCTTTTTATCCCTGATAAAAACCGACAACAGACCTAAACTGAGATAAATAGCCCATAAAACATAGAGGTACCAAGAGACCCCCAGAGGCATCTTATAGATGGTTAGCAAATCCCCTAATTCAGCTGGATCACGAACCGCACTGCCACCAATCTGCTGCAAGACAACTTGGATAACAGAATAGAAAAGATAAGGAATCCCTAACAAAACGGTCTTCTTTTTAGCAAAGCTCCAAAATTCTTTCAAATTGGTCAGTGGTTTGAAAAAATAACCCGACAGGGCAAAAAAGACTGGAATATGGAAAATATAGAGTAGCTCAACGATAGTTAGTAGACTTCTATTAAGAGATATAAACTGCTGAGAATCAAATAGCCCCAGAATAACGTGGCCTAGGAAAACGAGAAAAATCGTCAGTCCCTTACCAAAATCAATCCATTGAATACGCTTAGCTTCCACTGTTTCTTTATTTACCTTTCGTAGCTACTTTTATTAGGCAGTTTTGCAGCGAAAGCTGCTTCTAATTTTGCAAAACCAGATGCAAAGTCATAGTTATTAGCCTCATCATTGATACAGAGCACCTTGTAGGGTGAGTTTTTCAAATGTTTGAGCACCTTATTGGTCTCATGTAAGGGAAAGTATTGTCCAAAATTGACTCTTTGAGGGACAAAACGATTGGCTTCGATATTCCAATGACTCATTAAAAAGTGATTGACATCATTGAGTCCTCTGAAGCGATTTTGGCAAACTTTGTCTAACAACTTCCCTTCTTTGTTCCAGACCTCTTCAAAAGTCGACTTCAGATGGGGTAGGGTAACATGAAAATTCTTATAGCCCATAATTCCTCTATAGAAGGCAGCAAATAGATTATTCATGATATATTTTTTATAGCGCAGATTCAAAAATTTAAAGGGGTCCTTTTTAAAAGTCATTTTTTTAGTAAAATGCTTATTGATAACCATGGTATTATTTAATTCAATATGATTAAATTCTTCTCTTGGAATCAAGGGGGCATAAATACCATAGTCCTTAACCCTTCCCCCGACAAAGAAATCTTCCAGTGAAACGGGAGCATTTAAAAAGACATCATCACTAAAGAGGATGAAGTGTTCACTCAAATCTGGAATCCTATGTAGATTGAGTTCAATCACGTTGGAATTATAGGTTGGTAGATAGTCTGCTGGTATATAGTCCTCGTGTTTTACAATCCGCAGTTTGGGATGGCTCGTATCTAACCAGCTGGGCAGATGACCATAGGTGACAAAAAAGACCTTATTGACCCAAGGAGCATAGTTTTCTATCGCCCGAAACCAATAATTAAAATAAGGGATACTGCGGTATCTTTGTTCTGTGTCGCTTTCCTGATAATTCCCATCGCTGCCATCATACTGTGACTTCTCTTTAAGCCAGACTGGATCATTACCATCAACATAGGTGACAACAACATCAATTTTATCTTCTACTGCTCTGCTCATTGTTTATATATCCTTTATTGCTTGTGCGATTGCTTGTTTGAGATAGTGACCCTCTTGCAGTTTTTTCATCACCTTCTTAACATTATCTATATAAACTTGATAGTCTTCCTCACTGATTTTAGCCAGTTCTTTAGGAAGGTCATAAAGTGAAGTAACAACAAGCCCTAGCTGGTGATTTTTCACAAATTCTGCTTCGGCGGACTCTTCCCATACGATAACAGGTATTCCTGAAGACAGATAGAGCGATAGTTTGTGAGGATTATTATATCTCAAGTAATTTCCAGTTGGTCCTGAGCAAGTATCCAAACGATCCCCGTCCCAGACCAAGCCGAAACCCGATTCTAGTAAGCTAGGCACCTCATCTGCAGAAAAAGAACCGTGATAGTGTACATTGTCAGGGATTTGCTGCGGTTCATAAAAAATACCGAATAAATCAAAGTTTAAGTCAGGCAAGTCTTGCAAGTGATAGGCATAGGGACTTTTATCAACTTTTAAGTTACCGGCAATCTGAACATGATTTGAAAAACGGATAGGTTTATCCAGAGGTTCTTGATTCAGATAATCAAAAATTTCTAAAGAAATAAGCCGGTCAGCAGCTACTCCGTAATCAATAAACCACTGTTTCATTTTAGCATTATGCACGATAATTTTATAGGACAGAGCCAACATTTGTTCCAGTTCTTTGCGATAAAATTTATCTGGGAAAATATCTCTGATTAGCTCAACATCATGTACCAGAGAGATAAGTTTTACATGCTTACGCTCTTTCAATTTTTTGAGAGTGGCGAAACGGTTAGATTGGTTCCTGCGAAAAGGGTGTTGCAATACTAAGATTGAATTTTCTTCAACTTGTGAGTAAAGATTGGACCATTCTTTGACATAAGAAAGCTGTCTTTTTACTTTAGAAATAAAATCATACTGCTCGTTCGATTTTGAAATTTTAAGCTCTTTAAAGCCTAATTCTGCCAAAATATCAGCGCAGTCATTGGTTGCTTTGCTGCCGGCGTGTCTATGATTGCCATAGGATTCAACAATTTGGTATTTATTCAACTTCTTCTCCTAACAGTAAAGACTCAATATCTTGGGCCTGACGGTCGATATCAAATCCTTTTTCCTCAAAAAGAGCGGTAACGTGGTCTGTCTCAGTGCGCTTAAGTTTTAGCATATCAAGCATGGCCTGAGCCCAAGCTGATAGATTCTCATCCAGCGAAAGATAACGGATGCTATCTAAAATTTTTAATTCCCTAGTAATGGCATCGCTGACTAGTACTGGTAAACCATTAGCTTGCGCTTCAACAGCTGATAAGGGAAGCCCCTCAAATAGAGAAGGCAAAACAAAGAGGTCTAGGGCACTCAACCAACTTTTCATATCAGACTGACTCCCGGCTAAAAGAACCTTGTCTTCCAGTCCATACTCTTTAATTTTCTTATTGATTAAACCTTCTGTGCTGTTGTTACCAGAAGCTTGACCAATGATAACCAAACGCAGAGAGTCATCCGATTGCAAAGCTTCATTAAAAATATCGATAAGAAAGGCTTGATTCTTTTGAACATCCAAACGACCAACATTACCGATGATCTTATTATTCTGCCAATTCAATTCTTGACGCAAGCGATCGCGATCGCTTTGAGAAAAAGTAAAATTCTCAATTTCAATAGCATTTTGAATGATATGAGCCTTTTCTAAAGAATGACCATTATATAAGTATTGGGCCGCTAAATCAGAACAAGCAAAAAATTGGGTTGCAACCTTTTTGATGCGTTTTTTATTGAGGGTATGAAAAGCCAGTTTAAGAGGGTCCCCCTTCCACTGAGAACTATGGCTATGAATGATGCGTTCCTTAATGCCATATTTTTTAGCATAAGTCAGCAAATCAATGTTAGGAATCCCCATAGCATTATACCAGACAGCATCATAATCCTTAGCATGCTCTTCAAAAAAGGTAGTAAGAGCCCTTTTATAGACTTGATAGGTATAAACGGTCTTACCTTTACGGGGAAGATAGTAAACCTTAGAACCTCTTTTAACGATTTCAGCTTCAAAGATGATAGGGTCTTTAGTTCGCTTGATAAAATCAATCTGAAATTTTTTAGGATTCAAATGCTTATAGTAATTCATTATGAAGGTTTCAGTCCCAGCCAATACCGGTGACATACCAACCATCAATATTTTATACATAAATAATTTCCTTGCTAATTCCTCATTTTTTAATCACTTCTTTGATGATGTTCTGGCATTTTGGATAGGTCGCTAAATCAAATTTACGCGTGAAAAGATAGCCCTCTTGCTTAATTTTTTCTAGTTTACGCTTGTCTTCATCGCTATCTGTCCAAACATAGGGATTGCCATCCCACCAATTCACAAAGCGTAAATTCCCTTGAAATTCCTTACCCTCATTGTGGTTGATAGTGTTATCAAAAACCCGATCATTGAAGCCAAACTTATCCAGAAAGATTGGCAAAAAAACTTCATCTGAAAGAAAAGTCTTGCCAAAGGTTCTCACAATCCAGTCTTCTTCTTCCAATAAGGTAATTACCACATCTTCAGGCAGACTGACCCAATTACTGGCTTTCATGGGTGTTAAATCATGCTTTTTAAGCAGATTGACTCTCATTAGTTTTTGAATACTAATTTCCGATAAACGATAGATTTTAAAGAGAGCTTTACCAATAATCCCTGGAAGAGTTCTTGGTGTAAATTTTTGAAAAAAGTGATAATATTTCTGCCGGTTGATGTTTTCAGGATCACCGTCCAAGGTCATTCGGCTCATAAATATTTCTCCTTTATGCTCATCAAAAAAGTGATGAATCTCTGCTTGACTGGCCAGAGGCAGATCTACTCCTGACAGCAGATGATAAAAATCATAATGACCATAGTTGTGTGCTGCCTTAAATAAGAGTAATTCTGCTTTGACCTGAGAAAAGCCACCCCAATAAATAGCTTGACGTTCAGTGATGATAAGGTTCGATTGCTGACAGGCAGTTCTCAACTCTTGCTCATCGGCTTGGCTAAAGGAAGCCTTGGCATCGATATGGATAAAAATATCATTGTCTGCATTGTCTAAAAGCGAGACCAGAAAAGCCAACTGATCGAAATGGCTGTGGGCTATCACTAAATAAGCATGTTTGGTCATTTCTTTAGCATCCGTTTCATTTTTATCAATCGATTAACAAGATCCGCAAAGAAAAGATAATTACTAGCATATAAGCTTATTAAAATTTTACGGCTCAAGGGCAACTGAGCAGCGAGCAAATCCTTGCGATTATTCTTTAACTGATGGGAGAGAATCTCTATCTGGTCTGAAAATTCCTTTTTCAAAATTTTAAAGTTAGGGGATAAGGAGATCTCTGTCAGCAAGGCAAAATCTGCCCGCTGGCTATTGAGTTTAGCCCATTTGATATAGTCGGTATCTGCTGACTTAGTCGCTTCTTCCACCACGATATCCCAAGTCTTCAAAACATCAAAATGCTTCTTAGAAAACTGGGCAGTCAGACCATGGTTGTTGATGAAATAATGGTAGACAATCCTGTCAGTCACAACAATTTTTTGCGCCCTGAGAATATAGCGAAAGGTTGTGGGGACATCTTCAGCATAAAAGTCCTTAGGATATTGAATACCTTCAACAACCTGCCTTTTATAAAGCTTATTCCAGACATAATACTCGATCGTTTGACTAGCAATTTTAAAATATTTCTTAGCATAAAGCTTTTGCGTCAGAACTTCTACCCTGGCCTCTTTCGACTGGGCTATAGATTTTTGCTCAGCTGTTCGATGAATACCGCCGACACAGATATCCGCTTCTTTTTCTTCGAGCAGAGCCAGCATATAAGCGTAGGCATCCTTCTCGAGCCAATCATCAGAATCCAAAAAAGCCACATAGTCCCCGGTAGCGTATTTTAGACCGGTATTACGAGCCTGACTGAGACCCGCATTATCCTGATGAATAATTTGAATACGGGGGTCTTCTTGTGCATACCTTTCAGCAATCGCTACCGAGTTATCCTTAGTGCCATCATTGACGATGATAATTTCGAGATTGGTATGGGTTTGACTGACCAAAGAATCCAAGCAACGCTCCAAATAGTCCTCAACATTATAGACAGGTACGATTACACTTATTTTTCTAGTCATAGTCATTTCTCCGTTAGAAGTTGACTTTCTTCAGAAGGCAGTGATTTCTTTACAGGAAAATCTGCCAAAATCAAAATAGCAAAAACATTATAAAAAGGTTCAATTAAATGATGGGCAATCATACTATTGATTGCAATCAGGATAATGACTGCTAGAGCTGTGTGGTTCTTCTGCCTAGCAAATTCGACTGCCTGCATGGTCATCAATAAGACAAAGATTACTAAGAAGATGATCCCAAAAAGAAAACCAATCTTGAGATAAGAACTATCAACAAAGTTATAGTGCCTCACCGATTCTATCGAACCACCATTTCCAAGAAATTCGATAACCTGCCCAAACTTGGTATGACCATAAAGCTCCAAAGCCTGTTTCCCTAGACTTAAACGTCCTGATAACAAATTATTCAATTTTGCATACTCAGATACAGCTCCATCATAGTGGCTGGATAGATAGTAAGATAGACCGACAGCTACTAGCGGAGCCAAAGGAGCAATCTTTCGAAAAAGACTGAGTAGCTTGTCACCAGCCAACTGAATTCCCAAAAAGAGAACCAGAACTCCAAAAAGTGTCAACGCATCCAATCTAGCATCGCTGAATTTAATCAAAAACCAAGTCGCAAAAACTCCCAGAACTGAAAAACTGATAGGATGCTTTTTAAAATAAAGATAGGATGAAAAGAGATAGAGATAAAAAACATGTGCTGCAAAGTCAGTTGGATAGATGATCCCAAATGAATTTCGTACAATACCCGAACCCGGACGAATATATTGCAAGTTAGGAATGATATCTAATAGGGAACAGATAAAAGCCAGAGCTAAAAGTACTCCTATGATGAAGAGATAAATCTTAATAATCCTTCTAGCGTCAATTCGATAAGCCCCTAGTATCAACAAAGTTAAAGCAATGACACCAGTATCACTGGTAGCTGTCCAGACCAAGATACCGACAATTGATAGAGAAAAAGCAACGATTAAAAATTTGAGGCTCCACTTTTTCTTATAAAAAATACTGGCACAGGCAAACACTAGAATGCCTTTTGCGATAGCCTGAAAGAAACCAGGCATAGGGAACATTGTTGTTGCCAGCATACCGATAGTTATATAAGGAACAAAAGCTAGGAAAAAGAGAAGCTCATCCATCCTAACATTGATATTTCTAAGTTGCTCCTGACTCTCAATCATTTCCATTTTCCTTTTCTACACTTCAGTTACTCAGAGAGCTTATTTTTGACTATTTAGGGGAAACTTTTCACTGATTATCTTATCAAATGTAGTGCTATTTTACCTCAGTTCGCACACATTGCAGAGCCGCAACGATTACCTGATGCATATCATAATAGCGGTACTGCCCCAAGCGACCGCCAAAGATAACCTTATCTTGTTGGTCAGCCAACTGCTTGTAGGCTTTATAGAGGCGGTTATTGCGGTCATTATTGACTGGATAATAAGGCTCATCTCCTTTAGTCCAAGTTTTAGAATGCTCCTTGGTGATGATGGTCTTATCCTGTGTTCCAAATTCAAAATGCTTATGCTCAATGATACGAGTATAAGGTGTTTGGTCATCCGTATAGTTAACTACAGCATTACCTTGGTAATTTTTCATATCCAATTTTTCTGTTTCAAAGCGTAAACTGCGATACTCCAGCGTTCCCAGCTGATAGTCAAAATATTGATCAATCATGCCGGTAAAAACAATCTTAGGAAAGTCTGCTAGATACTGTTCCCTATCCGCAAAGAAATCAACTCCTGTTTCGACATCAATATTAGCATGATCCAACATTTTTTCAACAATTTGCGTATAACCACCAATTGGAATGCCTTGGTAAGTATCATTGAAATAGTTGTTATCGTAAGTGAAACGCACAGGTAGGCGACGGATGATAAAGGCTGGCAATTCTTTTGTTGACTTGCCCCACTGCTTTTCAGTGTAATCCTTGATTAATTTTTCGTAGATATCAGTCCCTACAAGGGAAATGGCTTGTTCTTCCAAGTTTTCGGGCTTTTTATCCCCAAAAACAGACCGCTGTTCTTCAATCTTGGCCTGAGCCTCAGCAGGAGTCACAACACCCCAAAGTTTATTAAAAGTATTCATATTAAAGGGAAGATTATAGATTTCCCCCTTGTAGTTGGCAATGGGGCTGTTAATATAGTGGTTAAATTCCGCAAACTGATTGACATATTCCCAAACTTCTTTATCAGAGGTATGAAAAATATGGGCTCCATATCGGTGGACCTGAATGCCTTCAGACTCTTGTGTATAGATATTCCCTGCAATATGGTCGCGTTTCTCGATAACTTTAACTTTCTTACCCTTAAGTGCAGCTTCATGAGCAAACACTGCACCAAATAAACCTGCACCAACAACTAAATAATCGTACTGTGACATTTTTTCTCCTGATTGCTATAAATCCTTAAACTCAACTGTCTATTAAAAACTAGACCCGTACTTTTTACCAAAGAACTTGGCCATTAAAAAGGCACTTCCCTTTTTCCATAGATTAACTTTCTCCATATAAATAAATGGAACTTCTTTAACTTTGAGACCTTGCTCTTTGAGCCAGACATTAAAGAGAATTTCGCTGACCCGACCAAAGAGGCGTGCTTCAAATGCGGTTAACCGACTGGTATCAATTTCCTGATAAAGTTGCTCCAAAATGGGAAAGAGCCAAGTACAATAAGCATCTGAATTTTCCTTGGACATAAGGTACATATTGAACATATAGCCTGAACGCTGTTTCATCACCTGATCAAAAGCCTCTAAATAAGTAGGCTGACTTTTTTGAATAATCTCCCGCAGCTTGTCCAAATGTGAGCCATCCATAGTATGAGCATAGTGCGAATAGAGAGTTTCGATATAGTATTTGCGTTTTTTAGGCACAATAACATCATGATCTTCCAAATAGGCTTCACAATCCATTTGATCAAGAATCACTTGATTGATATCTAGACCTTCTCTGTAGCCTTGTCTGTGTTTAGCAAAATATCGACGATAATGGACTAAACCGACATAATCTGCGTCAAGATTTTTCCAAGCCCAGTAAAGACCTGTCAATTCGCTATAGTAAGGATTTAACTCAGAGATATTGTCGCCCGTATTATCAGGCGTATAGCCAATAGCAGATTTTCCTGCAGCTCCTACATGCACCGGGAGGTAGAGTGTCATATCATAAGGCATGACAAACTTCTTATGAGTCGCCACGATTAATTTGATATTTTTCACATTAGCTCCTTTTTCTTTCTTAGGTAATAATTAAACAAATAAATAACGAAATCATCCTTGAGGATAAAACTAACAAGGACATAGACCAGCCCAAAAACGGCTGCTGTCACTGCTAAAATAAGAAAATTGGATAGACCACCCAAGAAACCAAAATAAACAGCGAGGGCTGCTAATCCCGCAAGAAGGGTGGCAATGACATTTTTATAAAATTTTACTTGTGCAATGATTTGCTTGAGGAAATCGCGCAAGACATAGATCTGGTAAGCCGTAACAAAAAACTCTGCTATCAGGGTTCCCAAGGCCGCACCAGCAGCACCATAATGAGGAATGCAGATAGCATTGATGATTAAGTCGATCACCGCTCCCAAAACCACTGATTTCAGAACTTCATTCTCCCTTTCCATAGGTACTAAAATCTGAATACCCAAAAGATTAGAAAGTCCGATGAAAAAGAGAGTCGGCATAATCAGCTGCATAGGTAAGATGGAACCACTGTATTCAGGACCAGATAGAAAATAAATCCCCTCCTTGGCAAATAGGGTGAAATAAATCCAGAGAGGAATGGCAATAAAACCAATAAATTGAAGGGAGCGCGTTGTCAAGACCTTAAAATCGTCATACCGCTGCTTTTTAATGAAATAGGATAGGCGCGGTAAAAGGACGCTCCCCATCGAGGTTACCAGACTGACTAAAATCCCCTTGATTTTAACCGAGGCGTTGTAATAACCGACCGTCGTTGCATCCTTCATGAAGCCTAGCATAACCGCATCCATATTGGTATAAACAGTCGTCGCTATCGTCATCATAAAGAAGCTAAAAATTGGTTTGATATGCTGCCTGAGATTCATTTGTTTGTACCATTTGAAATTGAGAAAGCGTCTCAGATTGATGAAATTAAAAAAATTGGAACCTACACTGGCTAGAATCGTAATAGCACCATAGATGACATAATCACCTTTTTGATGCACCATGAGAAACATCAAAATCAGTGATAGCAGCTTGAGAGCAATGGAACGAATGGTGATATATGAATATTGCTCCAAGGCTTTGTAGAGCCACTCACAACCAATGAGATTAAAAATTAGGGTAGCAATATTGATCATAAAAAGAGTCTTATCCTGCGCCATTTGAGGTACTACTGCAATAGCTATCAAGTAAGCCACCAAGGATAAGCTCATGGCGATGGTATTGATAAGGATAATTTCTTGAACTGTTTTTGACAGCTGGTCCTTATCATCCCGCACTTTAGCACAGGCCCGAATACCATAAGTCGGAATCCCCAACATACCAATCATCGTAAAATATGAAACAATTGACATTACAAAGGCCACCTTTCCTGTTCCCTCCGGCAGCAAAACCCGTGAAACATAAGGAAAAGTAATGAGGGGAAAAATAATATTAGATATGGTTAGCACGAAGTTCATCACAATATTAAGATGAACAGAAACTTTTTTTTCGGCCATTGATACTTCATTGACTCCTTTTTAAAGAAGAGAATGGGAAAGCACTTAAGAAATCTTTGATTTTTAAGTCGTTTTCCCACCCCAAACATTGGCTACAAATACTAATACTAAAGGAGCTTTCATCAAGCCCTCTCCACTAGCGTGCACCTTTTCCAGTTAATACGCGCTTAACGGTTAAGAATGCAATTTTAAGATCCAGACCAAAGGAAATATGGCGTGGGTAGTAAAGTTCCAACTCGCACCTCTCTGGATAGTACACATCGCTACGCCCAGAGACTTGCCACCAACCCGTCGCACCAGGCTTAACTGACAGCAATTCCTGCTGCTCGTCTGCCTTGTACTCCAACAGTTCAGTAGGTAAAATTGGTCGCGGTCCAATAAAACTCATATCCCCTTTTAGAATATTTAAAAACTGGGGAAACTCATCCAGACTGGTTTTACGAATGAATTTACCAACCTTAGTCAGTCTCGGATCCTCATCAGTTGGTAATTTGTAACTATTTTCGATGTACTTTTGATAAAGCTCTTTATCCCTAGTCAGAACTTCCTCAGCATTTTCCACCATAGATCTAAACTTAAAAATCTTGAAGGGCTTGCCATTAAGCCCCACTCTCTCCTGAGTAAAAATAATGTGTCCCTTATCCTTTCCAAAAAGATAACAGAGTGAAATAACCAGACTCAAGGGCACTAAAAAAATAACGGTCCCTAGCAAACCGATAATAATATCGAAAAACCGTTTAATAAAACGACTGTAGATTCCTTGTTTTTTTGACGCTCGGCTATCTAACACAGCTATTTTCTCCACCTATTTTTACTACCACTTCTCTAAATGAATTTTCTTATTGCTAGATCTCTTAAACATACAATATATCTATTCAATTCTACCACTTTTACAGTTTTTTTACAATCTACCTGACCAATAATTTTCAAATGAAGACGACTACATTAAAATATACCTACTCTTATATCGTTTAGGGCTAAAGAATAAGTAGGCAGCTTAGAAAGCTTCTCTCATAACAAGCTCGGTTAAACTTATCAATCAAAAAAACAACATGCAAGCAAGAAAACTTACATGTCATTTCCTGAAATTCTGACAAATCCTTCTGTCAATTTTCTTGAAAAAGATAGGCCACACCATGCTGAACTTCCTGCTCAAGCGATTCTTGATTGTGACCGCCATTCGCATTTTCCCAATAAATGAGATTTTCCTCTGTTATCAGGTCACTGTGGTTCTGTCTCAGGGCATCTAATTGAGGTTGCATGCTGTACTTGGTTCCATCATTCTCGCCAACCATAGCGATAATGGTGATGTCATCTGCTCCGTATTGATTTTTTCTCAATCCTGAAACAAGCGTTTCAGCTACTGCCTCATCGCTTGTTTGACCAGTTGTCTGCCCAAACCAGCTATCACCGGCCATTGGCATGTAATCGTGGAAATACTGACTTTTGTCCACCAGGATATCCCATGTGGTAATACCGCCCATTGAATAGCCACCGAAGGCACGGTGGTCTCTGCTTGCTTCAAAGCCTTGTGTGGTTGAATTTTCAGCATAAGTGGTGAATTGTGATTCGACCGTCTGCATTACCCTATCTATTCTCCGTAATCCATTTCTGAATTTCTTCATAATTCAGCCTTTTGTTATCTTGCACAATATAATTTAGATTTAAATTCTTTAGTAGGTTTCCTTCAAACTCAAGTGATTTTTGAAGTCCAACATACTGAGGAAGCACTGGAGCGGTGCCTTGTTGCTATTTTTATCATGTTGAATTTATTTACACTGAAAGGTTTTTATTCTGCCAAATTTTTTTAAACATTATTAACGATATTTTCGACAGTAATGCCGTTTTCTGCTAACAGTTCTTGCGCATTATAACGGTCATGGAAGGCTTTTTCAACACCATAATTTTGGACTTTAAGTTCAGTGTCACCAAGATAGCTTGCAACCATTTGACCGTAGCCACCTTCTAAAGTACCATCTTCCAAAGTAACCACAACTTGGTGCTCAGCTTCCAAACTATCAAGCACTTCTTCGTCCAATCCTGTGATGAATTTTGGATTAACGATTGTTGCTGTAATACCATGTTTGTCAGCCAATTCTTTAGCAACTTCCTCTGCCAATCCGTAGAAATTACCCAGACCAAAAAGTGCCACTTTGCTGCCTTTTTGAGTCACTTGATTTTTATTAAGAATTGAGTAATCTGTTGTATCGGCAACACCTGTTTCACGAAGTGGACCAACTGGGATGCGGATAGCTACTGGGTGTTCTTTTTGCTCAATCGCCCAATCAAGCATGGCGAGATGTTCTTCTTTACTTGTTGGTGCCAAGTAAACCACGTTTGGAATGTGAGCTAAGAATGGAATATCAAAGAAACCAAGGTGACTTTCGTCGTTCAAAGAGCTGACAGATGCCATGTAAACAAGAGCTGTTACTGGCAAATTATTCAAAGCGATGTCATGTGACCATTGGTCATAAGTACGTTGCATAAATGTAGAAGCAACATACCAGATTGGTTTTGCACCGTTTTTAGCAAGCCCAGCTGACATTTTGTGGACATATGATTGGTGTGACACGTCAAAAATGAATTTATCTACTGGTGAATTAAAGACATAGTGCATGGCAACTGTCATTTCAACCATACCAAAGTTTGGTCCGTTGTGCCCACCATGCTAGCTTGTTTTTTCAAGAAGCGTTTGTCGTGCTTCATCAACAAGACGGTGCAGATCCTCACGTGATAATTGTTTTAAATCTTGTGGTGATGAAATTGTTTCAAGTACCATAAATTCTCCTTCTTTCATCTAGGAAATCAATTGAAAAGTTTCATAGCATTCTGTGCTCAAATTGTCTTAATATCCTCAAAAATCAGCTAAAAACTCACTAATTTTTTCAAGTAATGCTATCATCCACCTTGGAATACAAGTCCAAGTTAAATACTTTTTTAAGAGCAATAAACTAACTAATCAGACCATTGTCTGCCAGCCAGCTATTAATTGACGTTTCGCTTGATAAAATACGCCCTTTAACAGGATTTTCCAGTAAAGTATCCATTTCAATCTGAGCATCGCTGTAAGTTGAACCGCCAGAGGTTGCAAAACTAGCCACTATTTTCCCAGTTAAATCTAAATCTTCGATAACCGTATAAATGATACGCGGCAGAATTCCCCACCAAATCGGATGACCAAAAATAACCGTGTCATATTGGCTAATATCAGGCAATTCTCCGCGATAAGCTGGGCGACTTGCTGGGTCTTTTTGTTCAACATTGGCACGACAATTTGGAATTATCCAGTCTAAATCCTTAGTTGTATAGGGATTTTCAACATCAATTTGATACAGATCAGCGCCTATTTTACGTGCCATTTGCTGTGCGACACGTTTCGTGTTTCCCGTAATAGAAAAGTATATAATCAATGATTTCGACATCAGAATCCTCCCTTCTGGAAGTCCTTAAACTTTCCAAACATTTTTATCATACATCTTGGAGTAAACTCTAAGTCAAGTATCTTTTGCATTTAATCAAATAGTTGTGAGATGGCTGTGCTACCTGGATTAATCGCGATAACACGCTTAAAAGTTGACAACTTGTCAACAATTTCTGCTAAAACACTCGCCACATCTTCAATTGAAATAGCGGTGAAACCTTCATCGCCCAAAGTAATGTAACCTTGTCCTGCTTCTTCCAATAAATTTCCTGGCTGAATAATCGTGTAGTCCAAGTCAGATTGATGCACCAGATAATTGTCAGCAAAAAATTTAGCAATATAATAATCAGTCAGATTATCAGGCCATTTATCAGGTGTTAAGGAATAAAGTGCACTCAACATCACAAAGCGAGTAATGCCAGCTTCTTTAGTTGCCTGCATAAATTTGACAGCACCGTAGGCATCAGTTTGTAGCAAATCCTTGCCACGAGAACCCGCCGTAAACACAACGGCACCAACATCCTTTAAAAGTTCTGCAATGTTATCAACCGAAGCATGCAAATCCATTTTCTGCGGCGTAACGTTGGGTAATTCAACAACTGCTTCTGGGCGACGAGCACCCGCAATCACTTGGTAACCTTTTGCTGATAATTTTTTTAAAAGTTCTGTCGCTACACGACCTGTCGAACCTGCCACAAAAATCTTCATTTTGATATTCCTTTCCTGTCTCATTCGTTCCAGCCAAATAAACCATGTCCACGGTCAAGCTGACGAATTGCTTCCATATCTTTAGGAGATAATTCAAAATCAAGAATCTCAAAATTCTGTTTCATCCGCTCACTATTGGCTGATTTTGGAATAACTACCACACCTTCTTGAAGTAAAAAGCGTAAAATAACTTGCGCAGCTGTCTTGTGATATTGGCTGCCAATCGTTGTTAACAAAGGATGATTAAAAATATTTTCCTTGCCTTCGCCAAAAGGTGCCCAAGATTCAAATTGAATATCATTTTCACGGCAAAATTGGCGCATGGCAACTTGTTGTTGAAAAACGTGCATTTCATTTTGGAGCACCGCTGGTTTCACAGAAAATTTGGCTAAAATTCCTTTGATGTGTTCTTGGTTAAAATTCGACAAACCGATTGCCTTTAACTGACCTGCTTGATAAACTTCTTGCAAAGCTTGGTAAGTCCCTTCGTAGTCAGATACCACCCAATGAATCAACATCAAATCAATATAATCCGTTTGCAAATTCTTTAAAGCCTGCGCAATCTGTGCCTTTGTCGCACGATAACCTGACGTCGCTAATTTGGTTGTGATGAAAAAGTCCTCTCTTGGCAGACCAGACGCCTTAATCGCCCGACCAACACCAACTTCATTACGATAATATTGTGCCGTATCAATGTGACGGTAGCCTGTTTTTATCGCTTGACTAACAATTCTCTCTGTCTCCCTTTCAGGAATTTGATAAACACCAAATCCCAACCGAGGCATCTGTACCCCAGTATTAAGTGTTACATATTGCATTACTTTCTCCTTTCGCTTTGAAATGAAAGAAATTATTCTGCAGATAAAATGTTAAGGTATTTTTCAACTTGTTCATTAAGACCCTCATCGCTAAGATTTAGAGTGCCTGTTGTAATAAATGGCTCTAAAAATAGCAAACCTGTATGGTATTGAATGGTTGCAATGGGTTTTAAAACTTCTTCAACAGTCGTATGGAATCGACCATCAAGTTGATAATCTTCAGCTCCTGCACCAAAACTTGCGACTAAAAGCACTTCTTTCCCACGAAGAGCATTTCCAGTTGAGCCATAAGCCCAACCATATTCTAAAACAGCATCAAACCACTGTTTTAAAAGAGCTGGCGTTTGGTACCAGTAAATCGGAAATTGTAAAACGATACGGTCACTTGCTTCAAGTACAGTCTGCTCTGCTGTCACATCAATCTTAAAGTCGGGGTACAGACGGTAAACATCACGCACTTCAAAACTAGCTTCACTAGCAGCCTTTGCTAGACTGGCATTAATTCGTGACCCATTTTTCAAATCTGGATGAAATGTAAAAATTGTTGTTTTCATAAAGTATCAGCTATCCTTTCTTGACTATTAAGATATTATAAAAATACCGTTACAATACTTGCGCCAACAATTAGGACAAGCCCTAGATAGGTTAGTTGTAACTGACGTGGCGTCTTAGCTTCTTTGCCAATAAAGATAGCTCCCAGTGTTGCAACAACAACATTTAATTGAGAGAGGATATAGGCTAAAGTGACTCCATTTAACTGAGCTGACATGATATAAGTCAGTGAAGCGACCCCAAAAATCATGCCAACAAAACTAGATATCCAACTCTTACGTTGTCTGAAAACTTCTTTATCGGAGAGATAAACATAAATCATCGCACCAGCAAAAATACCTAACATTTCAGGAAGAAAGATGGATATAGCATCAGCGCTTACCATTTTAGGAATGGCACTATAAATCCAATAGCCAATACTTGTAATAGCTAAGGTACGAACACCTCTGGCTAAATCGTTAGAGGTATCTTTAACTTCTGGATTCACCGTGGTTAAATAAGCCCCAAAAATCAAAACGATAATAGCTAAAGCACCAATGATTTTTGAACTAAGACTCGCCCAATCACCAAAAACTAAAACCCCAATCAAGGAAGTTCCAATTAACTGAAGACCAGTTGAGATAGGCATTGTCCGAGAGACACTAATCATATCATAAGCCCTCACCTGCCCAGCTTGTCCGTAAATCCAAGCAACCCCTGCTAAGAAACTTAACAAAAATGTAGGAAGGTTGATGGCAACTGGCGAAAAGAAGATTTGTACCAAAATACCAACAATAATAGCACCTAAACCAAAGCCAAAAACATCTTGGGTTGAACTCGAGCCAATACGACGTAAAATAATGGGTTGAACCCCCCAACCAATGGCAGGAATCAAGGATAATAAAATGTCCATGAAAAATTACCTACTAGCCCTTTCCATCTTGGAATGCTGGATAAAGGGTCATACCACCATCAACAAAGAGGGTAATTCCAGTTACATAGCTTGATTCATCTGATGCCAACCATGTAGCCGCGGCAGCAACTTCTTCGGGGGCACCAATACGATGCATAGGTACCATACTAGCCGTTTCTTCATACTGAACAGGATTTGCAAATTTTTTGGCATTTATTGGGGTATTAATTGCACCGGGACCGATATTGTTGACACGAATATTTTGTTTAGCGTACTCCATAGCAATGGATTCTGTGAAGAGTTTCACGCCACCTTTACTAGCAGCATAGTGAGCAAACCCTGGCCATGGAATTTGTTCATGGACAGAAGACAAGTTGATAATGTTCCCTTTTTTGCTGTTTTTAACAAAATAGTTGAGAGCTGCTTTTGAACCAAGGAAAACACCAGTTAAATTTGTTGTCAAAACACGATTCCAATCTTCCAGGCTCAGTTCATGAGTTGGACTTTGATTTTCAACACCAGCATTATTTACCCAGACATCCAAACCACCAAATTCGGCAATCGCAGCGTCAATCAATTTTTGAACGCCTGCTTCTTCTCCAATATTTGCTTGAATAGCTAAGCCTTTTCCGCCCGCCTCTTCAATAATTTTTACAGCTTTATCAGCCCCTTTGCTATCGGAAAAATAATTTACAACAACATTCATTTTTTCACTACCAAAACGTTTGGAAATAGCTGTCCCGATACCTTTTGAGCCACCAGTTACAACGGCTATTTCCCCTTCTAATTCATTATACATATTATTACCACTTTCTATTAATTTATCATGGGATTAGGCTTGTCCTTCCCAGCCACCTCGTGTATCAACTCCAGAAGTTTTTGCTAAGTTTTCTAAAAAAATCACCTCTTCATCGCTTAAGTTAATACCAGCCACTCGTGTGGCATCAATAACTTGCTCTACTTTTGTCACACCTAAAATTGGTGTTGTTCCGCGTCCAATCGCCCAAGCTGTCGCAATCTGTGCTGCTGAAGCTTGATGCTTATCAGCCAACTCATGCATAGCTGTCAGTAACTCTTTTAACGCGGGGAAAAGTGAATTGTAAGTTTTACCACGTGTAGAAGCAGCAGGAAGAGGGTGATTTTCGTCATATTTTCCTGAGAGAGCTCCTTGTTCCAAGACCATGTAAGAGAAAAATTGAATGTCATTTTCCCTACAGTAGTCAAGTAAGCCATCTTCTATTGAGTTACGGTAAAGGAGGCTGAAGTGATTTTGAACAGCAGAAACTTTAATTCCATGTGGTGCTAAAATTTCCTGAACACGTTTCACTTGTTCTAGACTGTGATTGGATACCCCAATACGACCGATTTTCCCTGATTTCACTGCCTCAACCATCAAAGGAGTCCAACGTTCCACATCTGCCGAATTATGAATCCAGTAAATATCAATAAAATCTGTCCCTAAACGTTTAAGACTGCCTTCCAACATATCAACTACCGGATTTTCAGCAGAGTCATTTTGCATGCCTGGAGTAAATTTATCTGAGATAAGGACTTGATCACGACCATAAGCGTTCACTAGCTCTCCTAAGATACGCTCTGATTCACCATTTGCATAAGCATAAGCTGTATCAAATAAATTTAATCCATTAGAAACTGCAAGATGAAAAACCTCTTGTAAATCCTTGGTATCTAGCTGGTTTCCAAAAATTGAATCACCACCTGCAAATCCGCCAATTCCCCAAGACCATGTTCCCAGTGCAATTTTTGCTTCTGTTTTTGTTGTCATTTTTATACCTCTTATTTTCCTTTATAATCTGTAATATCTTCTGCAATAATATTGGCCTTAAACTCCCGAACTTCATAAGTTGCCAAATCAGGATAGTAGGCATCCTGAGATAAAATCTCTTCTAGTTCTTCTCTATCTGAAACATAGGCTACTATCAGACCAGACATTCCCTTATCTAAGTATGGACCAACTAATAAAAAGTTTCCTTTTTCAGCCTGTCCAGTAAACCAACTACGATGGGCCTGTAATAATTCTTCAGCCTTATCGGTTGGGATACGATTTGATTGAATGGTAACATCAATGAGATACATAAATTTTCTCCTTTCATTAACTAGCGATAGTATACTCCTTGTAGTTAACTATAAGTCAAGAAAAAAAACTAAATTGTTTACCCACAAATGTTGGAATAAAAAATTTAGCTTTGTCGTATTCGATTATCTACTTAATATTCTATTATCAATATATGAATCTGAAAATTGACCTTTAGAAATTGCGATACTGTTTTCTAAATCTAGCAAGATTTTTTCTTTCATTAAGTCCTGCGTTTCAGAAAGATAGGTCTGAAAATGCTGGGTTAAGCGATGGCTCTCATAAGCACTAGCAGTGGCATACACTTCGTAGAAATAATAAATCTTTGGATTTTTAATATCCTTCAAAGCGTACATAGCGAGCACTCCTTGTTCTTCTTTCATGGAGGCCTGCATATTGGTAAGGACGCTACTTTCGAAAACTTCCTGACTTCCCTCTTCCGCTTCTATCTGGGCAAACTTTAGAAAATGATGTTCTGCTCCTAGCCAAATGCCAGACGCAAGTTTTTCCTCCAAAAATAAAGCTTCTGTCTCATAGCTTTCTCTCTTGATTAGATGCTGCCCAACCTGCTCCACATAAGTTTTATATTGAGAGGAATTGCGATGGATTTGATAGGCCTCCTCATCAGTATAGACCTCAAAAACCTTATATTCCAGTGGCCTACCTTTAATAAAGCTGGCATACATAGCAAGAGTGCCGACTTCATCTTTATAGGAGGTTGTGAAATTATGAACACCAGCTTGGTAAAAAGTATCGCGATTTCTCTCATCAACCCCAAGGTGAAATAAGTGTACAACGGGATTTGTCATCCGTTCTAAACCTCCTTAACCAACTGTCTAAAATTATCAGAGTAAATAGCCTGCTTGTCTACTTGAGATAATGACAAGGAATCAATAGCCTCTACGATGACCTGAGTTGCTCCTGCGGGGGCAATGCCCAGAGGTGCATCTGTCCCAAATAAGACACGCTCAATTCCAAAATAGTCGATAGTCAATTCTAATGCTTTTGGATTTCCTAAAATAGCCGTATCTACATAAAATTTCCGGAAATCCTCTACTTGTTTTTCAGGTAAAATATACTGAATCCGTCCACTAAAGAAAGGCGCTAAGGCTCCTGCATGGTGGACAATGATTTTAAGATTAGGAAAATCTTGAAAAACGCCAGCCTCTACCAGCTGCAGCATGGCCTGACTTTGCTCATATTCCCAAGAAAAGACAATATTATTATCCGGCTTTCTGTTATCAAAGACTGGGTGAAGCCAGATGGGAATGTCCAGCTCCTCACACTTTGCGAAAATTGGTTTAAACTGCTCATCAGCAATGGATAAACCTAGATGGCGTGTAAAAAGCTGCACCCCAAAAATACTTTTATTCTTTTGAACAAATTCTTCTAAGATGTATAGACTTCCCTCAATATGATTAAGAGCCAGCATAGCCACACCGCCTAGAAATTGGTCTGGATTGGCTTCCACCGTATCGAGCAATTCCTGATTAGCTTCTCTCACCATAGCTAGAGCTTGATTGGGTTCCAGGTAGTCTTCTGGATTCACGTTCACAAAGGAAATGACTTGCTTGACATCTGAAATGGCTTTTTCTTGTCTCAGATGGACATCGCTCAAAAGAGGATTTTTGAGAAAAGGCATCTTCTGAGGCAAATCGGGAACAAGCCCTAGCATTTTCTTATAGAAGTTAGGCAACAGGACATGAGCAAATACATCTATTTTCATCCATCAATATCCTTCCAACTATCCTTTTCATCCGATAAAATAGCATATTCATCAAAATAGGAAAGTTCTTGATCAATTTCACCAGATTCATACAAAGATATTTTATTCTCCAAACGGTCAATGGAACGTTGGAGATTTTTTTGTTTTTGGTATAAATTGTCTAGTTGTTCCCGCAACAACTTCTCACGTTCCTTTACAGTGCTACTCTCTTGTCTCAGTAGGTCTGCATATTCTATCAATGTCTCAATTGGAACACCAGAATGCCTTAAACAAATAATCATTTCTAACCAATTTAGATTTTTCTCAGTGAAGTAACGGTTACCATTTGCCTGTCTTGGTATATCAGGTAAAAGACCAATACGCTCATAATAGCGTAAGGTGTTACTGTTGATTTGATATTTTTCACTCACTTCGGTAATGGTATAGTTCTTATCACTCATCACAACAAATCTCTCTATCCATTTTTGTGACTTTTATTATACCACTTATAGTCAACTACAAGTCAACCAGTCTTAGTGAATTCATTCACCATCCCCATATAGTTCATGCCATAAAGTCCAGCATAGCGGCTCATGGTATAGTCTCCCATCTCTAACACTTCTTGAGTTGGGGCAGAACCTTGGAAGATAAAATAGAGTTTCTTCCCAATCAGCCATGAAAGACCGATAAAGAGAGCCAAGCCTAGAGCAAAGGCAGCAAAGTATTCAAGTCGCATCCGGTAAAGTTCATGATTATAGATTGTTGTAAAGAGCGTTCCGATGTAAAAGAGAGTAACTCCTATCAAAAACATATAAAATCCTGTCTCTGCATGATGGTGGTCAGCTAGAAATTCGACGCCAACCGTGAAGAAGTTAATTCCCACAAAAATCAAAATATGTGAATAAAACAGCAGCGACACATTGACAGGGCGATGATGGTCGATAGCAAGAAAAGTCTGGTTCATATAAAACATGAACATCAAGGCCATCCCCAAAAATAAAAGCGCACCCTGATAGAGGTTTTCCGTGATGGGGTAGTTGCTGATAATGGCGATGACTGTCTCGCCAAATGTCAGAATAGTCACCAGCTGACTCCGTTCAACCGCATGTGGAAAATTAGTCTTGGTCTCAATACCCTTATAGAAAAAATGATTGGCAAAGCGAGGTAAGATGATCGGTAGAAGGTAGATAGCTAGGCTTAAAAGGCCAATATCGAGCCATCCCAGCACTGCTGGCAGTAAAGACAGGATATAGATACCCATGAGACCCATATTGACCTTCATATCTCTGTTAAAGCCAAGAACTCGCCTTTTAGGAAATATTGCAATGCAATCACTCCATAAGAAGCTATTAAAAGCAAATTAAAAGAGACGACTATTGGGCTTCCCGCGTATAGAGAGGTAAAGTCCATCCTGAAATTGAGGGCCATATTGCCAAGGAAAAACATGAGGGCAATCACCGTGAAAATGTCAATCCTTCTAGAATCACCGTACTTCTCATAATAAAAGACCTCGTTAACCCAAACCATAAGAAGGGTCATATTAGAGATGACAAAGGCCAAAATGGAGTTTACGGTAATCTCCTCCAAGTGCATAGCACCCGTCAGTTGCCCGATGGCAAGGACCAAGGACAAGTCAAAAAAGAGTTCGTAGTTGGACACGCGCTTTGCGCGAATAGATTTTTTAGACATGTAATTCCTTTCTATTTTTTTCTTGTCTTATTATATATACCAAAAGAAGGAAAATATAAAGCCATAACTGCTCCTAATTTTTAATTAGCAAAAAAACACGGATTCCCCTACCACAGGGAAAGAAAAGTAAAAAGACTGCTACCGGCTATACTGATGGTTTTCTCTACTTGAAAAACTGACTTTACCCCATAATAAAAGACCTTGATTTCTCAAGATCTTTTATTATGAGGTATAAACCACCACAGTTTTATTTACATTTATTCCATTCTATAAAATGGTTCTAAAAATATTCCTATACTTTTTTATTTATTAGTCGTTGGCATGAATATCATAAGCTGACAAGAGATAGTCTCCTACGCCTGGTGCGTCTGGATCATGAGCTCCCTTTCCTTTGTCAAGCGCACGAAGTTCAGCCATTTCGTCAGCTGTCAATTCAAAGTCAAAAATATCTTTGTTAGAAGTCATACGGCTTTTCTTGGTTGATTTTGGCAAGACAATAATGCCTTCTTGGTTTTCAAAACGCAAGATAATTTGTCCAGCATCTTTGCCATATTTATTAGCCAAGTTTGCGATGGTTGGTTCAGCAAATAAGTCTTTATTTCCTTGTCCGAGTGGTGCCCAAGCTTCGATTTTGACATCATCTTTTGCAAGCAAGTCACGTAGGGCTTTTTGTTGGAAATATGGATTAAACTCTACTTGGTTAACAGCTGGAATGGTATTAAAATGTGGAACAAATTGATTCCAAAAGTTTGGCGTGAAGTTTGAAACACCGATTGATTTGATTTTACCAGCTGCTTTTGCTTCTTCTAGAGCCTTCCAAGCCTCTTCAACTTTGCCATAAGGCTGGTGAAGGAGATAGAGGTCAAGGTAATCAAGTCCCATTTTTTCTAGAGTTGAATCAATGGTTGCTTTGGCTGTTTCGTAAGCATAATCTTGAATCCATAGTTTGCTGGTGACAAATATTTCTTCACGCGGAATGCCTGAATCCTTGATGGCTTGTCCGACTTCTTTTTCGTTAAAATAGGCTTGTGCTGTGTCAATATGACGGTAACCAACTTCCAAGGCTTCTTTCACCGCTGTATAGGTTGAGCCATCGGCTGGAATTTGGAAAACACCAAAACCGATTGCAGGAATTTTATTTCCGTCGTTTAATGTGATTGTTTCTGTCATTGTTTTTACCTCATTCTTTTTTATGACTACATTTTACGTCTAAATTGCTCAAAAGTACATTACTTATTTATTAAGCTAGTATGCGTTTCGCGTATACTAAGTGAAAGCAATCATTCAAAGTCTCCTATCTCACTCTACAAAAGACCGTGCCATCAGATCAAACAAAACTTGGTCTGAGGTTTCTTTTTTCTCAAGTGGAGACAAGGTGTCATCATACGCTAAGGCTGCAGCTTGGTCAATGTGATAGGCAGGACTTTCCTGATAGGTCCAGAGCCGACCATCTAATGCATCGGCAGTTAAAGTTTTAACCAGGAGAGCCGTTGGATACTTATACTCATTTAAAATCAAAAATAGCCGTTGCCCATTCTCGATGTACAATTGACTTTAGTTGAGAAGTAGACAAGCTTTGAAGAACTTCTTGAAGTTTATCAATGACCTCATTTAATGTTCTAAATATCTTATTCTTAAACCCGCGTTTACGGATCTCAACCCAAACTTGCTCAATGGGATTCATTTCAGGTGTATAAGGTGGAATGAAGGTAAACTCTATATTCTCAGGAATAGTCAATGTCTGAGATTTATGCCAGACGGCATTATCCATGACTAAAATGATGTAGTCATCTGGGTAAGCGGCTGATAGCTGGCCTAGAAACTCATTTATCCAGTCGCTATTACACCCGCCTGCTATTATGAAAAATGAGTCGCCTGTATGAGCATCTACAGCTCCATAACAATAGCGATATTCTCGAATATGATGGCTAGGTACGCTAGGCCTATGACCTTTCGGGGACCAGCAGGTACCTAGTTTACTGATACGACCAAAACCCGCCTCATCTTGATACATAAGGCGGATGTTTTGGTAGGATTTTCCATTGATGAAGCGCTTACTCGCTTTCTCCTTGAATAAAGATTGTATTTTTAGACGCTAAAATGGTTTTTGCGTCTGCTTTTTTAGGATGTTGAGGAAGAGGACTAACCTTACGCCAACCATGGCGTTTTAGTAGGGCGTAAAATCCTTCTCGAGTCGTTTTACGACCAACTTTTTCTTGATAAGCCTCAAAGAGAGTAGAGACAGTCACAAATTCTCCATTCAAGGCAGATGAGAGCTGTTCTTTAAGAAAGGCTTCCTCTTCTTCCTGGGTCATATAAGAGCGACGGCGTCCGCCACGGTTTTCATTGAGAAGTGCCTGTAAACCTCCATCTAGGTAGCGATTCAATAAGTTTCGTACGGTTTGATGGACAAAGCCCACTGATTTGGCTACAGATGTTAAATTATGGCACTCAGAGTAGAGAATAAGGGCTTGAATTTTTCTATGATGCCCAGCATTGCTTTTTTCTTTAAGAGCCTGTTTTAATTCCTCGATTTGGAAGGACGTAAGTTCTTTTGTCATAAAACTATTATATTGCTATTTCTGATTTTTGTTAAGTATAAAACAAAAATCCTGCCAAACTTTTTCTGGCAGGATTTTTGGCAGGAAACCCAATCAATTTATCAGTTTCTTTAAATCGCTATAGGCACTAAAAGACTGGTAAATCGGGATTCTGCTCTCAAATTGCTATGCGCTTCTTATTTAAGAGTAACTGAAGCTCCGGCTTCTTCAAGTTTAGCTTTAAGCTCTTCAGCTTCTTCTGCTGCAACGCCTTCTTTAAGAACTGATGGTGCGTTGTCAACAAGAGCTTTAGCTTCTTTAAGGCCTTCGCCTGTAATTTCACGAACAACTTTGATAACGCCAACTTTTTTGTCACCGCCAGCAGTCAACTCGATATCGAATGAATCTTTAGCAGCACCAGCATCTGCAGCACCTGCTGCGCCAGCTGCAGCTACAGGAGCAGCTGCTGTTACACCAAATTCTTCTTCGATAGCTTTTACAAGGTCGTTCAATTCAAGGATTGAAGCTTCTTTAATTTCAGCAATAATGTTTTCAATGTTCAATGCCATTGTGATTTCCTCCAAATATGTCTTAATTTTAAATGTTTTGCAGCCTCAGGCTGCTAAGGCGATCGGACTTAAACTTAAGCCACTTCGTCTTTGCTGTCTGCAACAGCTTTGACAGCGTAAGCAAGGTTGCGAACTGGCGCTTGAAGTACAGAAAGGAGCATAGAAAGCATACCTTCGCGGTTTGGTAGGGCAGCCAAAGCTTGAATTTCCTCTTTTGAAGAAACAGCACCTTCGATAGCACCACCTTTGATTTCAAGTGCGTCAGCTTCTTTTGCAAAATCACTGATGATTTTTGCCGGTGCTACTACATCTTCGTTTGAAAATGCAACAGCAGATGGTCCAACAAAGAGGTCTTTCATCTCATCAAGACCAGCTTTTTCAGCTGCACGTACCAAGATTGAGTTTTTGATAACTTTCAACTCAATGTCGCTGTCACGAAGTGAGCGACGAAGATTAGTATCTTGCTCAACTGTAAGGCCACGTGAATCAACTACTACAATTGAGGTAGCAGCTTTCATTTTTTCAGCAACTGCATCGACCATTTCGGCTTTTTTAGCAATAATAGCTTCACTCATTAATTTTACCTCCGTTTTTATTTTGGCTGGAAACGAAAAAATCGCATCCAAACCTAGACACGAAAGTACAAATACGTTTTCATCTTACGTTTTTGTGCCTCGGCAGGATGTTTATGAATCGAATTCCCCTGCTGTCTTAGGTCAGTTTTTATCAAACCTTTCTTATACTACCACACGCATTGTGTTCTGTCAACTATTTTGTTGCAGCGATCTATCTCGTGTCTCACTTCTGACATTTTTTACTATAACATTTGGAGCTATTTTATTTCAACAACTCCCCCACTATCACCTCAAGCCAAGTAAACAAGGGCTAAAGTACTAAAATAAGCAGACTCCTCCCTTGTTTATTTACAGCTCCAACTGTCTATTCGTGCCAGTCTCTCCTAATTTTTTTAGAAATCAAATTGAGGTAAATGAATAAAATCCCTATACAAAGGAGAGTGACAAAAAAACCAGCCTCAAAGCCATATCTACCACCGTGCCAAAAGATCTGGGAAGCCTTTAGTTTTGTCTTAAAAAAAGTTGTTGGCAAAACAAAACCACTAACTGGTATTCCTAAGAAAGGTCCCAAACCAAAATTCCAGCTAGAGTGAAAACCGCTCACAAACCAGAGATTATCATGATAATAATACATGGCACTAAAGATCAGACCAATCAATATCGTATTGGTAACACTAACAACTGAGGCTCCCTGATTGATCATGTGCCCCAATCCAAATAAGACTGCATTGATTACAGCTGCTGCGGATACCCCCCATTTAAAGGCTAACTGTGGCATGAGGAGACCACGGAAAAGAAATTCCTCCATAAATCCTTGAAAGATAAAACCAACCAATAACATCAGAAAAAAGAGGGGACTAAAGGAACTGCTTAATTCAAAATCTAGCCCTCCAATGGCTTTCGTCAAAATCCAGATAATAACAAGACTGACTAGCGCCAATAACCACCCCCAACTATAGTCTAGAGCAGCTTTTTCCTTTCCCAAACCAAGCGATTGAGGGCTTCTTTTGGCAATTTTGAGCATAAAGAGAACACCCGCAATAGCTGTAAAGACATACGATAAAAGGCTTCCGCTGATATAGTCTAGTGGCAAGAAAATAGGTAGTATCGTCATCGATAAATCCATGATTACACCATAAAGCAAGTAAGATAGAACTAGCCACTTCCAGCCCGAAGAAAAAGTTTTCGCGGCTGTCAAAGTGTTATTTAAGGGTAGTTTTTTCATCAGTAATCCCTCCTTTCTGCAATGTTTTTTATGAGTATAACATGGCTGACGCAAACTAATTGCCCGAGTTTCTAATATACAAAAATAGGAAAAAGATTGCTTTTTTGCTCACATAATAGTGTTTTTAGACTCAAGGTCGGATCGCATTCGCTAAGACTTCTATATCTTTCGGGCGGGTCCGGCAGCAACCACCGACCACCTTAGCACCTAATTTGTGCCAATACAGAATATATTCCAGCAGACTGTGCGAATGGTCTGCCTGCGCTGTCCAAGTTTGACTAGCGCCGTCATAAACTTCACCAGAGTTAGGATAGGTGACAAAAGGCTTGTCTGTCAGCTGCCGCAATCCTGTTAAAAAGTCATGATAAACAGCTGGTGAGCTGCAGTTTAGGCCTACCGCCAGAACTTGTTGGCTACGATTGATGAGCTCTGCCACATGAGCAAGTCCTGTACCGTCGGAAATACTCCTACCATCCTGAGAAGTAAAGCTCATATAGGCTTCTACTTCTGGAAATTCATCGGCCAGTAATTCAACCAGAGCCTGAGCTTCCAAGAAGTTGGGCATGGTTTCTAAAGCAAGTAAATCCACCTCTTGATCAAGCAGTATGCGAATCCGCGGACGGTGGAAATCTTTTAATTCCTCTTTAGTAATATCGCCATAGCGACCGGTATACTCAGAACCATCAGCCAGATAAGCGGCATAAGGACCAATGTCCCCACTGATGAGCGGGTAAGGACGATTGGCTTTTTCCTCCGGAGCCAACTCGCTCCAAACCTTTTCACGGGCTTGTTTGGCTAATCTAACAGTCAGTGCAATGATCGCTTTGGCCTCATCAGTCGTCAATCCGTAATCCGTCAAACCAGGCAGAGTTGCCTGATAGCTAGATGTGGTGATTAAATCACTGCCAGCTCTGACATAAGTCTCATGAATGTCTTGGATAAATTCTGGATTTTCCAACAGATATTTAGCCGACCAGAGTTTACCGGAAACATCGTGCCCGCTAAATTCTAATTCGGTGCCTAAGGCGCCGTGCAAGATGAGATAGTTCTTTTCTTCTAATAATTCTTTAAAATGTCCCATAAGGTCTCCTTTTAGAATTTCTTAAATTTGAGATAATGATAGAGATAACAAAATAGGGTAAAGGGAACACCAAAATAAATTCCAACACTCATAGCTGGATCGAAAATTCCTCCGAAAATGGAGATGAAGAGTAAGACCACGGTGATCCAAGGCAAAATCGGGGTAAAAGGAGTCTTGTAGGCCAAGTCATTGTCACTATGCATCTTGCGCCATTCCTTACGAAAACGAATTTGCGCCAAAGGAATAGACAGCCAAACTGCTCCTACAGCAAAACTAGCAACTGAAGTCAGCGCCAAAAAGACAAAGGAATCTTCATAACGTGAGGCCAAAAGACAGAGCAAAGCTCCTATCATCGACACGATCAAGGCGCGCATCGGTACACCATACTTATTGACTTTGACAACCTTCTTGGTAATCATTCCCTCATTGGCCAGAGACCAAAGCATACGGCTAGAAGCATAGAGACCCGAGTTCCCAGCTGATAAAATGGCAATCAAGACCACAATATTCATAATATCACCTGCATGAGGAATGCCCATCTGACTGAAAACAGTGGCGAAAGACGCATTAACACCAGCTTCATTCATTGGTAGTAAGGCTGCTAAAATAATGATGGTTACTACAAAAAAGAGAACTAGACGACCGATAGTTGTTTTGATTGCTGCTGGCACTGTTTCTTGAGGATTTTCTGTTTCACCAGCTGCAATCCCAATCAATTCGGTACCTGAAAAGGCATAATTAACAGCCAGCATAACGGACAAGAAGGTCGGTAAATTTTTAGGCCAGAGACCATTTTTAGTATAGTTTTCAAATAAGATGGCCCGATTTTCACCGTTATAGGTGATGAGACCAAACATAGCTCCCAAGCCCAAAACAATAAAGACAATAATGGCCATAACCTTAATACTTGAAAAGAAAGATTCAGCTTCCGCAAAACTTCTAGTGCTCAAAGCATTGATGGTGAAGACAATAAGTGCAAATATCAGAGCGAAAATCCACGATGGAATATCCGGAAACCAATTGTCATGCATAATGATACCGGCTCCCAGAAATTCAGAACCTAGAGCAAACGTCCAACAGATCCAATAAAGCCAAGCAACCGCAAAGCCGCTCCCCGGACTGATAAACTTAGTCGCATAGGTATGGAAAGACCCGGTTACTGGCATAGCAACTGATAATTCTCCTAGAGACATCATGACCAAATAAACAATGATTGATCCTGCTAAATAAGCCAACACAGCACCGAAAGGACCTGCCACTTTCACGGTCTGTCCCGAGGTCATAAAGAGCCCCGTCCCAATAACACCACCCAGAGAGAGCATGAAGAGATGACGACTGGTCATCTTCCGTTGGAACTTCCCTTCATTTTCAAAATTATGATTTTCCATATCGCCTCCAAAAGTTCTTATTCCCTATATAATACCATAGATTAGCTCCCCTATGAACATATATTTTTTCTATCATGCGATAGAAAAAGTCTATGAAATAAAGACGATTGGAGCAATCTCCAATCGTCTCAGACCGAAGACAAACTTCTTTTTGGAGGTTTGTCTTTTTTGGTGTCTCTTATCTTTAAGATGAAAA
>NZ_JBHSAC010000042.1:0-20264 GCF_042649885.1 Streptococcus dentapri
CTCCTGTAGAGTACAGAAAACTGGCCGCATAAATGTGTTTTTCTTCTGTCCCATTATGTGGGTGCAGTGCCAATAATCTCAGACCTTTCTTATTTTAAACACGTTCAACTTTACCAGATTTAAGAGCACGAGCTGAGGCCCAAACTTTTTTAGGTTTACCATCAACAAGAACTGTTACTTTTTGAAGGTTTGGTTTTACTGTGCGTTTTGTTTTGTTCATTGCGTGTGAACGATTATTTGCTGATAGAGTTTTACGTCCTGTAAAATAACATACTTTAGCCATTTATCTGCTTTCCTCCTGCTTAATTTAAGGTGAGGTTTCACCACATACTGATATATTATAGCAAAATACGAATTGTTTAGCAATAGAATTGACAGTTTTTCTCAAAATCAGGGACAGATATGAATAAGAAACAGATGAAATGACGTATCAATCAAGTTTCAATTCATTTTGATCAATCTGCTCTCCTTTATTTTTAAAGTTAACGAAAACAACTAAATTTACTATATTTTTAAACTAATATACTTGTATAACTAGCCTAATCAGGACAATATCTACAAGTATAGATGGCTTTGCAGACAACACTACAAGCAGGGCTTATTTTTAAACCTACTCTGACTATGCTTTGTTTGCTCCCTATCAAGGATAAGTTCACAGAATGATTTAACTGTCGATTCTATCTCAACCTTAATTTAAGCATAAGAAAAAGGTCAATCTTACGATTGTCCTTTTATCTTGTTTAGCTCCATTAAGCTTTATTCGCTGAACCGAATACATCGATACGTTCTTCAACAGCTTCTGTAATAGCATCGAAACCAGGTTTCAAGAATTTACGTGGGTCGAAGAGTTTTTTCTTCATGTATTCTGCTTCGTTAGCATCAAATTCGTGTACGAAATTACGAGTAGCAGCACAGAAGGCCAACTGACATTCAGTGTTAACATTAACTTTAGCAACACCAAGTTTGATAGCTGCTTGGATTTGATCATCAGGGATACCTGATCCACCATGCAATACGATCGGGAAGTTTGGAATAGCTTCAGTCAATTTTTGCAAGTGATCAAGATGAAGACCTTTCCAGTTGTCTGGGTAAGGACCGTGAATGTTACCAATACCCGCAGCTAAGAAGTCAATACCAGTTTCAACCATAGCCTTAGCATCTTCAATTGGTGCCAATTCACCTTCACCGATGATACCATCTTCTTCACCACCGATTGAACCAACCTCAGCTTCAACTGAGATACCTTTGGCGTGAGCTTTTTCAACAACTTCTTTAGCCAATTTAAGGTTTTCTTCAACTGGAAGGTGTGAACCATCGAACATAACTGAAGTGTAACCTACTTCAATACATTCAAGTGCGTCTTCGTAGTGACCGTGGTCAAGATGGATAGCAACTGGTACAGTGATTCCCATTGATTCAACAAGTGTCTCAATGAGAAGCTTACACATTTTGTACCCCCCCATGTATTTAGCAGCACCCATTGAAGTTTGGATAAGTACTGGAGCTTTTTTAGCTTCTGCTGCACGCAAGATAGCTTGAGTCCACTCAAGGTTGTTCGTGTTAAATCCACCAACTGCATAACCATTGTCACGAGCCGCTTGGACAAATTTTTCTGCTGAAACGATTGCCATTATATATAGGCCTCCTATTAATTTTTTGGGTCTGCACCCGTTTACAAAGTTAATTTTAGCATAAATTAACATAAAAATCCAGCCTCAAAAGAATTTTAAAACCTTTTCCAAAACAAGGATATTAGCAACTCTCACCGCTTTCAAATCGGAAAATGTATAGGTACAATAAAACTTTTTCATCTTTACAATGTACTATTAAACATCAGCGCTTTATCAACCCAATAATCTAGCTCTTTCAGCTCTTTCTCGTTCAAATCCAAATATCCCTTGCGAGGTTTTTCTCTCCTATTTTGACTTCTTTAAAAGGCTGTCCATGACTAATTTCGGCAGATTAGCCGTAATTAAAGGATGATGAGGCTGAGGCCTTTCCATCAAAAGATTAACAACATAACTAGAATCCTCATCAAAGATGAAAGGGTCATCATGCCTGCTGCGATAATTGTCCAGCATGATAAAAGCAGAAAAGAAATTGGTATCCGCAGCAAGGTCACAAGCAAGTAGATATAACTTCCTGCTGGTATCTGATTCAGATAGATAGCCTTTGTCTTTGCTGTTGCAATAGCTGTAATTGGCACTTGATTAGGCAAAGGATCGGGAAAAAGACCAACAAATACTAAGTCTGGCTGGTAACCTTTCGAATAGATGAGATTAATCTTAACCTGATTATTAGTCAGTATATCTTTAAAACGGTGATAATGAAGACTTTTTTTGGTTTTTACAAAGTCTTTCAAAACCCTATAGGACAAATTAGCAGAAGACTTATAGCCCTTAGCCTGACTCCCTATTCGCTTGCGAAATATTTTTGAAAAATTACTGCTATAGTCATAGCCAACTTGACCGGCAATATGCGTTACATTGCCTTCTTCAGCCAGTAACTTTCTCATGCTGGCCTGTATCCGCATAGACTCTAAATATTTACGAAAGGTCACACCAGTAATTTTTTAAACTGGCGGGAAAAATAAGATGGCGCATAATGGAAATGCTGGGCAGCTTTTTCCAAGGAAACCCCATCTCCTAAATGTTCTGCCATGTAAGCTGTAATTCGCCTCAATATCCACTTTGCGTCTCCTTTCTATCTCCTTATATAAACAAAAAAGCTGGCCTCAGCCAGCTCATTTGCGGAAAGGGGGACTTGAACCCCCACGACCTCAAGCGGTCACAGGATCCTTAGTCCTGCGCGTCTGCCAATTCCGCCATTTCCGCTGTTATTAACAACAGTGAATATTATATCAACAGACATCTAGCTTGTCAATATTATTTTTGATTTTTATCAAAAACAGTCCAGAACTGCATTCTGGACTGTAATTATTCTTTAATTAGCTGAATTTTCAGCTGCTGCTGTAAGAAAAGCTGTGTACAATTCTTCGGCACGGTTGGGACGGCTTTGTAATTCTGGGTGGTATTGAGCGGCGACAAAGAATTTTTTATCGGGTAGTTCAACCACTTCCATCAAACGATTATCTGGTGATACACCAGAGAAAACAAAGCCAGCTTTTTCAAATTCTTCACGAAACTTCATATTAAATTCGTAACGATGGCGATGACGACGCTGTACAACCTCTTGATTATGATAAGCAGCCGCAGTTTTTGAACCTGGTTTCAATTTACATGGATAGAGTCCTAGACGAAGAGTTCCTCCCATATCCTCAACATCAATTTGGTCGCGCATGATATCAATAATTGGATAGTCCGTATCTGGGTCTAACTCTGTTGAATTAGCTCCCTCCATATTGAGAACATGACGAGCAAATTCAACACAAGTCAACTGCATTCCTAAGCAAATACCCAACATAGGGACATCATTTTCACGCGCATAGCGAATCGCTTGTATCTTGCCTTCTGCCCCGCGTTGACCAAAACCGCCAGGAACAATGATGCCATCAACATCACCTAGTAGTTCTGAAACATTTTCAGCTGTGACATCGTTAGCATTGACCCACTTGAGATCAATAGCAGAATCATTGACATAGCCGGAATGTTTGAGAGCTTCTACCACAGATAGATAAGCATCCGGCAATTCAACGTATTTACCAACCAAAGCAATTTTAGTAGATTTTTCAAGATGCAAGACCTTGTCAACCATAGCTAACCATTCCGTCATATCAGCCTTAGGAGCATCAATCTTCAAATGATCACAGACAATTTGATCCATACCTTGAGCCTGCATATTGAGAGGCACTTGATAAATATGTTCAACATCAAGTGATTCAATAACAGCTTCCGGTGCAACATCACAAAATTGAGCTAATTTATTTTTAATACTTTGTCCAGCTGGCTGTTCTGTTCGAATAACCAACATGTTTGGCTGAATTCCTAGACCGC
This sequence comes from Streptococcus dentapri, assembly GCF_042649885.1. Lineage (NCBI taxonomy): Bacteria > Bacillati > Bacillota > Bacilli > Lactobacillales > Streptococcaceae > Streptococcus > Streptococcus dentapri. The sequence goes on from NZ_JBHSAC010000042.1 coordinate 3,954, forward strand.
GCAACTCTTTAACAGAATGTTGAGTTGGCTTGGTTTTCATCTCACCTGCTGCTTTTAGATAAGGCAATAAAGTAGTATGAATATACATAACATTGTCTGAACCGACATCTGCCTTCATCTGACGAAGAGCTTCCAGAAAAGGAAGACTCTCAATATCCCCAACGGTTCCACCGACTTCAGTAATGATGACATCTGAATCTGTTGTTGTCGCTGCACGTTTGATTTTTTCTTTCAGAGCATCTGTGATATGAGGAATAACCTGAACGGTGGCTCCCAGATATTCTCCTTTACGCTCCTTACGCAAAACTTCATCATAGATTTTACCAGTTGTGACATTTGAATACTTATTGAGATTGATATCAATAAAACGCTCATAGTGTCCCAAGTCAAGGTCAGTTTCAGCTCCATCATCGGTAACATAAACTTCTCCATGTTGATAAGGACTCATGGTTCCGGGATCAATATTGATATAAGGATCAAATTTTTGAATGGTAACTTTAAGTCCACGATTTTTCAACAAACGTCCAAGACTAGCTGCTACAATCCCTTTACCAATAGAGGAAACGACGCCACCTGTGACGAAAATATATTTTGTCATACAAACTCCTTAATAATATCATTTACACATAACGAAAACCAAGAGGTTTGCCAGTCTATTCTAATATTAATATAAAAATATCTGGCAAAAACAAAATAGCTCCCTATTCATGTAGGGAGCTGTCCGACCTCTAAAAGAGGTGCCCGATAATTAGTATAGATTAACTGGGCTCATTTGTCAATGAGAAAAATCAGTCATTTTCTTCCGGAAATTCCTCATCTTCATCGTCATCAGATTCATTTAATTCAACATCTTCATCTTCGACTTCATCATCAGGAATGATTTCGTTGATTTCTGAATCATAAGATTCTACTTCTGATTTTTCATCATCTGGGTTATCTTCATCATACTCAACATCTGTTGGTGTGAAGTCATCTTCATCTTCGGGATCATCATCATTGTAATCAATCGCATCTTCATCCCCGTCCATGAAGGCATTGACACGTTTTTTCTTACGTTTAGGTACATCTTCACCATTTTCTTCAAGTGTGATAACCTCTTCATCAATCTCATCAATTGCATACCATGAACGCAGGCCCCATTTATTTTCGCCAAGTGGGATAAAGCTGCCATCGGTGTTTAAATCTGAGTAGAAAAAAGGAAGCGACTGACGAATATCCGCATCGGATTTTCCCAGATAGTTTTGAATTTCATTGACTAAATCACTGAAGTACATTTCATTATCACGACCACGTATTTCCAAAATAGCACGAGCAACTTCAATCATTGATAGTTCACTTTTTTCTTGTCCAGCAAATACTTCTAATTCCAAAGTGGTTCTCCTTTTTAAACCATTAGGACTTTAACCTAACCCATTTTTCAGTAATTATTATTTTACGCTAAAAATCATATTTCGTCAAAACTTTTATCAAATCAAAATCGAACTGTCAACAACAGCTCGATTCTGCAATTATTTGACTTTAGCTGAACTCGTAATAGTTTCGATAGCTTTCTTCATTGTGATATCATGCTTGAGCATATCTGATGATAGAAGAGAGCGAACTTGTTCAACATCCATATTGTACTCAGCTGCAAGGTCTGCTGTTTCTTTTTCGATTTCTTCATCAGTTGCATCGAATCCTTCCGCTGCTGCGATAGCTTCAATAACAAGATTTGTACGAACACGCTTATCAGCATCCGCCTCGTATTGTTTATGAAGATCCTCTTCAGTAGTACCTGTCAATTGATAGTACATTTCAGGTGAAATACCTTGACGTTGCATATTGCTCATAAATTCGTTCATAGCACGATGCACCTCGTCATGCACCATTTCTTCTGGTAATTCGACAATTTCAGCATTCTCAACAGCCAACTCAAGCGCCGCACCTTCAACAGCATCATCGTAGGCAGTTTCTTTAGCAGCCTCAAGTTCCTTACGATACTTATCCTTCAATTCATCGAGGGTTTCCACTTCCTCATCGATATCTTTTGCCAACTCATCGTCAAGTTCTGGAACTTCCTTAGACTTAACTTCATGTACAGTCGTAGCAAACACAGCATCTTTACCGGCAAGATCATCTGCTTGATAGTCTGATGGGAAAGTTACCTTAACCTCTACTTCATCACCTGCTTTTGAACCAACCAATTGTTCCTCAAAACCAGGAATGAACTGACCTGAACCGAGCTCAAGCGAGAAGTTGTCTCCCTTACCTCCGTCAAATTCAACACCGTCAACAGTTCCTACGAAATCAATAACAACTGTATCACCATTTTCAGCAGTGCCATCTTTAATGGTTAATTCAGCTAAATTATTGCGTTCACGTTCAATTTTATCGTCAACTTCTTGGTCAGTAACTTCTTTTGTTTCTTCTACTGATACTTCAAGATTTTTATAGTCACCTAATTTAACTTCTGGTTTTGTGACAACCTCTGCTGTCAGTGTCCAATCTTGACCTTTTTCCATTGAGGCAACATCAATTTTAGGTTGCGCAACAACTTCTAATGCTGCTTCAGCTACTGCTGCTTCATAAGCAGTTGGCAAAATAGAATTCAGGGCATCTTCATAAAGAGCTTCTTCGCCAAATTTTTGATTAAATATCGCACGTGGCATGTGGCCTTTACGAAAACCTGGTACGTTTAAATCTTTTTTCACTTTATTAAAGGCTGTGTCGAGGGCTGGTTGAATTTGATCTTGACTAATGGTAAATGTAAGCACGCCACGGTTAGCAGCAGTGTTTTCAAATGATACAGACATCTGTCTTTTCTCCTTAAAAATGTAATACACTTTAGTCTATCATAATTCAAGGCGTTTTTAAAGTTTTTTATATGAAAATCCTTATCCATTGCTTCAAAACTGTCACATCAGAAATTTTTTGTTAGACTAGAGGAACGAAAGGATATCGCATGACAATTTTAATAAAATATTGGGAATCGCTTCACCTTGAGGATTTAGCTGTTATCTTGTTATCCAAAACAGTGTCGCTTCTTCTCCTGATCATTCTTTTTATCATCGGCAAAAAGATTGCTGGACTTGTGTTTGAGCGTTTTTTTGAGAATTCACCAAAAATTTTAGGTCAGGATCCAAGTAGACGTAAGACCTTGTTCAAGCTGCTCCATAATCTTATGGATTACTTTCTTTATTTCTTACTAATTTATTGGATCTTATCAATTCTGGGACTGCCCGTTTCAAGTTTACTAGCTGGTGCCGGAATCGCCGGTTTAGCAATTGGTTTAGGAGCCCAAGGTTTTCTATCTGATCTTGTCAATGGCTTTTTTATTCTTATCGAGCGACAATTTGATGTGGGAGACTCCGTTACGGTCGATACCGTCACTGGAATTGTTTCCAATGTTGGTATCCGAACAACTCAGATTCGCGATTTCGATGGGACTTTACATTTTATTCCAAACCGCGAAATACTCCTAGTCAGCAATCAATCCCGTGGTGATATGCGCGCTCAAATTGATATTCCTATCTATGCAACTACCAACCTCGACCGAATCACACAGATCATTAAAGAGGTCAACGATCGAGAAATTCCCAATTGTCCTGAAGTGACTGGCCTTCCAAACATTCTAGGACCACGCAATGCCATCAATGGACAGTTTGTATTTCGGGTGAATATTTTTGTCCAGAGCGGGGAACAACAGAATATCTATTCAAAATTCTACCGTCTCTATCAAGAGGCTCTTTTGCAAGAAGGGATTACCCTCCCAACACCGAGTGCTAACGCTATAATGCCAACAAAAAAGGTCTGAATTTTCATACTCAGACCTTTTTAGCAGTCAATTCTTAAAATTTACGAATAGGATCTTCCTTATATTTTGCCCGGGCCCCACCAATTAACCTAGGACGGCTGGCTAGAGCAGTTACATGCGCTCCCCCTAATTCCCTCTGAATAGGAATCAGCGGCACCTGAACACGTTTAACGTGCATGCCAATCGAAGTGTCTCCAATATCCAAACCAGCATGAGCGACTAGCTCTTCAACTTCAACCGGATTTTCCATAAACTTAAAAGCAGCTAATTGTCCACTACCTCCGGCATGCAGACTAGGTAAGACATTAACTATTTCTAAATCTTTTTGCTCAGCAACGACTTCTTCAATGACCAAAGCACGATTAAGATGTTCACAGCCTTGAACAGCCAGATGAATACTACGTTTTAGAGTCTCCCTCAAAACGACTCCAACAATTGCTTCTCCAATTTCAGTACTGGAATTTTTACCAATAATCCCTCCAGCAACTTCACTGGACGATAACCCTAACACAAAAATTTGTCCAGCTTTTATAGCTGATCGTTCAATAATATCAGTAGTAATCGCTCTTACTTGTTCTTTCAACACCTCTAAATCCATACAACACCTCATCTTCTAGGAAAAACTCTTGTAAAGGCTCGGTAAAAACTAAAGCCCAAAACGAGACCCAAAGTATTCTGGCAAAAATTGCCCCATATACCAGCAATAGCTCCACCCCAACCATAACCTAAAGCAAAAGCTGCCAAAATATAAACCACAATCATAATCACAGAGGCTAAAAGCAAGCCTAAAAGACGACCTTTCCCCTGCCAACCCGCAAAGTAGCCTTGTGCACCATGTGCTAATAAACTAAAAACCATATATTGAGGATAACCTAAATACAAATCCAAGAGAAAAGCCGACAATCCTCCGACAATTGCCCCACGACGACTTCCCAGCAGAAAGGATGTGAAAAAGATTCCCGTATCCAAGAGAGTCAGAAATCCGGTTGGCGTTGGCACATGAATGAGCCCTAAAACGAGACTCAATCCTGTCATAAGAGCTAATAAGGTTAAATCCTTGGTATCAATCTTCTGCATAATGTTGATTCACCCCATATTGGTCTGAATGTAAAATCGCTTGGTAAACAAAGTTCTTGGCTGCTTTGACCGCCTGAAAGACAGGCGCTCCTAAAACTAGTTGACTGGCAATAGCCGATGCAAAGGTACAGCCCGCCCCTACATTATTTTCTTTAAGTAGCGGATATGAAAGAACTTCAAATTTTTCCCCATCATAAAAAACATCCAAGGCCTGATCTGAATCTAGACGTTCTCCCCCCTTAACAACAACGGTTTTAGCTCCCAGGTTATGGAGGATCTTGGCAGCCTCTTTCAAGTCGTCCAGAGTCTTTATTGATTTTTCCGTCAATAACTCTGCCTCTGTTAAATTTGGGGTAATAATAGTGACATAAGGGAAAAATTTCAATAACTCATCTCTAAGGACACTGACCTCTATATCATGATTTTCTTTGCAGACCAGAACCGGATCTAGCACCACAGGAATATCTTGATTTTTCTTGACAAAATCCAGCGCTAATGTGGCAACAGCTAAATTAGGCAATAAGCCCAGCTTGATCCCTGAAAAATCAACCGTTTTCAAACTGTTGAGCTGGTTTTTAAAAACTTGATCATTGGTCGCGAAGACTTCAAAACCTTGATTTGTCACGGCCGTTAAACAAGTAACCGCCACAAACCCCCTAAGACCATTGATAGTGTAGGTATTGAGATCGGCATAGAGCCCACCCCCACTAAAAATATCATTCCCAGAAATGGCTAGAATATTATAAGCTGTCACGATAAATTACCTCCTTAAGATAGAGCCCATTACCCGCAGCTGTCGGTCCAGCTAAATTACGATCACGAGCTTCCAGGACCGCCTGAATTTGACTGACGGGCATTCGACCATTACCAATTTTTAAAAGCGTACCAACCATGTTACGAATTTGTTTATAGAGAAAACCTGTTCCTGAGAAAGTAAAGATAAGAAATCCTGTCTTGATATCCACTTCTACACTTGCGTGAGTGATGGTCCTAACCTTATTTTTTACCGATGTTCCTGCAGCGGTAAAACCAGTAAAATCATGCTCTCCCAGCAAATCTTTAATTGCCTCCTGTATAAGCTCTACATTAACTGGATAGGGATAATGGGTAGCGTAGTAGCGCATCATAGGATTTTTAGGACGACCGATATCCACTAAAAATTCATAGGTTTTATTATGCTTATTATAACGCGCATGAAAGTCATCAGATACCTGTTCGATACTGATGACATCAATATCTTCTGGTGACTGCGTATCCAAACCAAAACGCAGTTTTTCCTCATCGCGTACTTGGGGGAGATCAAAATGAACCACCTGACCATAAGCATGAACTCCACTATCTGTACGTCCCGCACCATGTACCTGAACAGGTTGACCACTGTTTAATTTTTGTAAAGTCTTTTCTAACTCTTCCTGAACTGAACGTCCTTGTGACTGCCTCTGAAAGCCCACGAAAAGCGTCCCATCGTAGGAAATAACCGCCTTATATCTTACCATGTTTTCATTCTAGCATTTTCCCAAAGTTGAAACCAGAGAAAAATAAGAAATCTGTCCCCAGACAAAAAGGTCAGAGCATTTACTCTGACCTTTTTATTCCCCTTCAAAGGCATCTTTAACTTTGTCAAAAAAGCCTTTTTTCTTTGGTTGGATATTATTTTCACCACTGGCTGCTGCCAAGTTTAGCAGAGCCTCCTTTTGAGCATCGTTCAATTTGGTTGGTGTCACCACCTTGACCGTGACATGCTGGTCGCCTTGACTACCTCCTCGCAAACGCGGAGCCCCCTTGCCTTTCAGACGAAAAATTTTACCTGTTTGGGTTCCTTCAGGTATAGTCAACTCAACATCACCATGAACAGTTGGAACTTCAACCGTATCACCAAGAGCTGCTTGAGCAAAGCTGATATTCAAAGTGTAATAAATAGTTGAACCATCGCGTTCAAATTCTTTACTTGGAAGAACATTGATGATAACAAACAAATCACCATAAGGACCGCCGTTAAAACCAGCTTCCCCTTGACCTTGAAGACGAATCTGTTGTCCTGTCTCAACCCCTGCTGGAACCTTGACAGAGACCTTATGAGATTTCTTTTCATGCCCTGTTCCCTGGCAGGTTGAACATGGATCTTTGATTTCTTTACCAGTACCATGACAGACATCACAGGTTACTTGACGACGCATCATACCAAGTGGCGTTTGAGTATCTACATTGATAACACCTTGACCGTGACAACGACTACAAGTTACTGGGCTAGTCCCCGGTTTAGCTCCCGTCCCTTGGCAGGTATGACATTCAGATTCGCGATTATAGGTAATGTCTTTTTCAGTACCGAAAATAGCTTCTTTAAATTTTAAATTCAGTCGATACTGTAAATCATCTCCTTGGCGCGGAGCACTAGGATTTCGACTGGTACCACCGCCACCAAAGAAGCTTGAAAAGATGTCTTCAAAACCGCCAAAATCAGCACCGTCGAAGCCACCAAAGCCTCCAGCACCACCGCCAAAGCCGGCATTTGCACCATCTGGACCGTATTGATCGTAGGCAGCACGTTTTTGCTCATCACTCAATGTTTCATAGGCTTCTTGAATGTCCTTATATTTGTCTTCAGCACCAGGTTCCTTGTTGATATCCGGATGGTACTTTTTAGACATTTTACGATAAGCTCTTTTAATTTCATCTTGAGAGGCATTTTTAGAGACCCCTAGACGATCATAATATTCTTGATTGTTCATATAAGATACCAAGCCCGTAAAGAAGCAAAGTGAGAATAGGAAATCAACAGCAAATCTTGATTTTCTAAATGATTTATCTTTTCACACCGCTTTTAGGGCAGGTTCATCTCCTTTCGTATGATACTAAGGGCGTTAAACGGATACAGTCATCTATGAAACGTGACGAAGACGCTTACGTCTAGGAATCAGTTATCCTTTTGACACAATCCGCAACCCGTGTTCAGTTATGAACACTTTTTCTTTCAGTTAATTTTTTCTAAGAATTGAAGGACCGATCATTCCCAAATTCATACCCTCATCAAATTTACTTGACTTTTTAGATATGAGTAGAGGGTTATTCCCTCTTTATGGAAAAACAGAGGCTGGTTTAACAACCTCTGAATCTCTATGATTTTAGCAAGTCTGACGACCAGATTTTTGAGCTAGGGAGATAGCAAACAGACTTCTTTCCCTATTATCCAAATAGCCTGACTTGCAAGGATGCAGTGATTGATTGAGTAGAAGCAAGACAACGAAATCAATTTTCTCCAAAATTACCGATTTCTGTCTTGTTCTCATTTTTCGGTGAAATCTCCATCTACAACGTCATCATCCTTATTTGAGCTTGCATCCGCTGCACCTTCAGCGCCGCCTGCCGCTTGTTGCTCAGCCGCTGCTTGTTCATAAAGTTTAACAGCCAAAGCTTGTGCTTTTTCGTTAAGAGCTTCAAGTTTCGCCTTCATGTCATCAAGGTTACCTGATTCTTGAGCAGCTTTCAATTCATCAAGAGCTGCTTGAGCCGCATCACGTTCAGCATCAAATCCTTTACCTTCTGTTTCTTTGATGGTTTTTTCTGTCGCAAAGATTGCTTGGTCAACTTCGTTTTTGAGGTCAACTTCTTCTTTACGTTTAGCATCAGCATCAGCATTAGCTTCAGCATCTTTCATCATACGATCAATCTCTTCTTCACTGAGACCATCGTTAGATTTGATAACAATATGTTGTTCCTTTTGTGTACCAAGATCTTTTGCTTTAACAGAAACGATACCATTTTTATCGATATCAAAGGTGACTTCGATTTGTGGTACACCACGAGGAGCCGCAGGAATATCTGTTAATTGGAAACGACCAAGTGTCTTATTATCCGCTGCCATTGGGCGTTCACCTTGAAGAACATGGATATCAACGGCTGGCTGGTTATCAGCAGCTGTAGAGAAGACTTGTGATTTAGAAGTTGGAATGGTTGTGTTACGATCAATTAATTTTGTGAAGACTCCACCCATGGTTTCAATACCAAGTGACAATGGTGTGATATCAAGAAGGACAACGTCTTTAACATCACCAGTGATAACACCACCTTGGATAGCGGCACCCATAGCTACCACTTCATCAGGGTTAACAGATTTATTTGGTTCTTTACCAGTTTCAGCTTTAACGGCTTCAACAACAGCAGGGATACGAGTAGATCCACCAACAAGGATAACTTCATCAATTTCTGACAAGGATAAGTCCGCGTCTGAAAGAGCTTGGCGCACAGGTGTTTTTGTACGTTCCACAAGGTCGCGAGTTAAATCATCAAATTTAGCGCGCGTCAGAGAAAGTTCCAAGTGAAGCGGGCCAGCATCCCCAGCAGTGATAAATGGTAAGCTGATTTGTGTTTGTGTCACACCTGAAAGATCTTTTTTAGCCTTTTCAGCCGCATCTTTCAAACGTTGCAAAGCCATCTTATCATTTGAGAGGTCAACACCATTTTCTTTCTTAAACTCATCTACCAAGTAATCAATGATTTTTTGGTCAAAGTCATCACCACCGAGTTTGTTGTCACCAGCTGTTGCTAATACATCAAAAACACCATCACCCAATTCAAGGATTGACACGTCAAATGTACCACCACCAAGGTCGAATACTAGGATTTTTTCATCCTTGTCAGTCTTGTCAAGACCATAAGCAAGGGCTGCTGCTGTCGGTTCATTGACAATACGTTCTACTTCAAGACCAGCAATCTTACCAGCATCCTTAGTTGCTTGGCGCTGAGCATCATTGAAGTAAGCTGGCACTGTGATAACCGCTTTATCAACTTTTTCACCTAGATAATCTTCTGCATAACCTTTGATATATTGCAGAATCATAGCTGAAATTTCTTGTGGGGTATACTCTTTACCATTGGCAGAAACTTTTTCAGATGTTCCCATTTTTGATTTAATTGAGATAACTGTATCTGGATTTGTTACTGCTTGGCGTTTAGCTGCATCCCCAACAATGATTTCACCATTTTTGAAAGAAACAACAGATGGTGTTGTACGGTTCCCTTCTGGATTTGCAATGATTTTACTTTCCGTTCCCTCAAGAACTGCAACTGCTGAGTTAGTTGTACCTAAGTCAATACCAATAATTTTAGACATAATTAAGATACCAAGAACCACTAGAAAACGATAGAATTTTAGGAACCTGCCTATAAAATCAAGATTTCATAGGTAAGTTCTCTAAATTTCGAGTTTTCGGTTCGGGTTCAATTCCTTTCGATTTTTAAAATTAATTTAGTTAAGTATAGTTTCGAGACATTTCGGTCGGACTTTTGCGAGCTATTCGCTTCTTTATTTTTAATTATAGTTTAACGTCATTGCGGACAAGATTTTTATAAATATTTGTAAGTTAGTTATAAACCACTACCATAGCCGGACGTAATAAGCGGTCATGTAATTGATAGCCCTTTTGGAAGACCTCTGCTATGCTATCAGCCGGATGAGCATCATCAGCTGGTAGAGTCTGAACTGCCATGTGGAAATTGGGGTCAAAATTTTCAACCTCAACCTCTTCAACGCCCTCTTCTTTGAGAGCTTGAATCAGACTATCGTAAGTCATCTCGAGCCCTTTTTTGACCTCATCAGTCAAGCCATCTACACTCAAAGCACGCTCCAAGTTATCTAAACTTGGTAGAATGGCTTTTGCCAGATCTTGTGAACAATAGCGCTGCAGTTGTTGTCGCTCTTCATTAGCACGACGCTGGATGTTTTGCATCTCAGCATGAGCACGTAAGTATTTATTTTCAAAATCTTCTGCACGTTCCAAAGCTTGCGCTAACTCTTCATTTTTTTTAGTTTCAGTATCCTGCTCAGCCATTTCAACCTCTGCCTCTTCAACCTGGCTAGCAGTCTCTTTTTCTAGCTCTTTATCGAGCTTATCCTTTTTATCTTTTTTTTCAGACATGGTGCCTCCTTTTTTTTAATTTACTTCATAGTGATTGCTACTCAAATAACGGTAAAAATCTGCTAATTTCATTGTTAAAACGCGACTGATAATATTGAGCAAACCCATTGTACGCTGATAATCAATCGTTACTGGTCCCATCAGACTTAAACTCCCAAAACCTCGATAAGGAATCAAAAACTTGTAAGAGAGCTGCGTCAATGAAACTAATCCTTCCTTAGTTTCATCAGCCAATCGGATATTGTAGGTTTCGTGCTCTTTAAATTGACTACGAATCTCCAGAGCTAACTCCTGTCCATTATCAAATAAGCGATAGGTTTCAAGATCCGAATACTTGAGAAGATTTTCTTTACCAGCCAAGAACAGTTTCTCAACAAACATTTCCCTAAAGATATGTTCAAATAATTCCAAAACATTATCAGTTGTTTTAAAATAGCGCTGCACAATCTGAGGAATCTCTGTTCGGATACGATAATGAATCTCGATAACCGTCTGGTTTAAAAAACGCTCACGGACAAGCTGACTAAGTATCGTTAAATCCTCGTCGAGGAAACTTTTGGGGATGGCAAACTGACTCACGACAAGATTAGAATCGTCAAAAGTCATTACAGCTAAAGCGTCGTGCTGACTAAGTTTAACGATGTCAAAAGCAGTCAAGCGCTGGCTACTAGGTTCGACATCTAAAGTAACCGCCGTACAGCCTGTCAATTTTGACAAAACATCACTGGCTTTTTGAAGTAAATCCTCTAATTTAAAAAACTCAAAATCAAAGGCTTTAATAACCTGATAAACATCCGCTTCATCTATACGATCGAGATTTAACAGATGATTCACATAATATTGAAAACCTTGACGACTAGGTAAGCGTCCACTTGAAGTGTGAGCCTTTTCTAACAAACCAATCTTCTCCAAGTCTGCCATATCATTGCGAATGGTGGCGCTACTAGAAGAGATATAGTTTTGCAAAACCTTTGAACCAACCGGCTCATGAGTCTCAGTAAACAACTCAATAATGATGGATAAAATATCATTCTGACGTTGCGTAATCATCATAAACCTCCTGAACAAAAGATTGCTTTAGCACTCTATCGATTAGACTGCTAATTTATATTCCTATTATACCCTTTAAAAATTCCTTGTCAAGAGAAAAAATAATTTTTTTAGCACTCTTTTAAAAGAGTGCTAATTTTGTCTATAAGATCTCAGATTTTTTAAAATATTTAAAAAGCAGTAAAGAAGACTTACTCTGAACTGCCTCTTGTCAAGTGGAGGATAAATAATAAAAGATTAAGAAACGGCCTTGTTCCCCATTTCAAGAGAAACAAGGTTGTTGTGCTTCTCTTGAAAATAGAAAATATTGATTCTTATAAAAATAGCACAGCTTAATAACTTCTAATTTATCTTCTACGAATGCCTTCCTAGGTTTTGGCAGATGAAACTCCCCTTACAGTTTCTAATGAATTTCTGTTTTTTTTCATTGTCCACTATAAGGGGAGTATATCAATCTGGGTTTCTCTATCACCTCTTTATTTATCATACTTAGTCAGATTGTGCTGTTGAATGACTGAGATGAGTTCATCCGCATAGTTAGTATCACTTCTAACACCAGCTTTTTGCAGTGCTCTAGCAGCTGTGACATAGTCTTCAGCTGTTGCCAAACTATTGTAAAGCTGCTTGCCCCACATACCAGACTTGATTTCTGCCACATAATCATAGAGACTGTCCTGCCAATCAGTATAAACAGCATAAGGTTGCTTGATTGTAAGCGGCTGACCATTTTCATACGATTGGGTCTTCAAGGCAATCTTTGGTTGGCCAACTTGAGCAACTGTACCTGTATAATTATTGTACCGAGCCGCCAATAAATTGGAGCCATAATCTGATGACAAAGAAGCATGAGCAATGATGATCGATGCTTTGATCCCATAAGAGTCCGATAATTTTTGAGCCAGAGGGGCTATTTCTTTGATAAAAGACCCTTGAGTATAAGCCGTAGATACTTTAGTATCTACACTTTTAGTACGCATATTTAATAATAGTGGCAAAATGATGATGGCCAAAAATAAGCCAAAAACCATTAGAAAAGGCCGAAGTTTTAGCCTTGATCTCATTGATTATTCTCCTTTAATAAAACAACATACTCTTCCAAACTCAAGTTATGCTCCGTCATATACCTAGCCGATGCCTTCCCAACATAACGGAAGTGCCAATCTTCATAGCCTACACCGGTATAGTCACTTTTATCTTCCTGAAAACGCAGGACAAAACCATACTTAGGAGCAATTTCTTTTAGCTGTTCAACAACACTAGCATCACTCTCATTAAGGCTGTCAACAGTGCTCATATCAATCGCTAAACCAGTTTGATGTTCACTGGCACCAGCTGGCTGTGAATAGGTCTTAACTTTTTCTTCGGCTTCTTCCTCACTAAGGCTTGAATCTTGACCCATTTCCTGTTGAACATAGTTGTCAAAGAGTTCCTTTTGGTACTCGACAGTACGATAACCAGAAATTAAGTGTTCTCGACTATCGATCTCTTGTGCAGCAGCCAAAAAATCTTTGACATCCTCTTCAATTCGAGCGTCAACCGGTTTACCATCCACATAAGCTAAATCTGGATTTAATTCCTTAGTAATATTATCACGATTAACCAAAATTAAGTTCCAATCATCGGAAGAAACGTTTGGTAAATCAGATATTTCAGAACTTTTACTTTGTGAAGATGATTTAAAACCCTGCCCATTTTTTGTCGCAACTGTTTTTACCACCTTATTTTCATCTCCCTTATGGAAAAAAGCATAACCACAAATAAAAACTAAAACAATAATAAGGAGGACAAGGACAGTTTTTCTACGCTCTCTCATGCACTTCCTCTTCTAAAATTTTTCGACCCTTTTGGCGATAGGACATATCACCGATAGCATCAATATGAAATTGACCATCCTCATAAGTCACCTGACAAATGCTACCATTATCCAAAGCTAAACTGCGAGGAAGACTAGGATCAATCAGTCCCATTAAAGTCCCAATCGTCATCCCATGACTAACTACAATAGCATCGCCGCCACCATGACTCTCCACTTCCTTAGCAATATCTGTAAAACCAGATAGAATGCGATTTCGCAAAACTTCCCAAGACTCTGCCCAACCAGCGGTATCAACAGCTATAATGGCATCCGCCATATCCTTATAGGCTAACTCCTCAACAGGTTTATCAAAAACACGGGGTAGAACACCGTTAAAGAGTTCCGCATCATAACCTCCATCAAGACTACCAAAACACCACTCCCGGATGCGCTTGTCGCGCTTATAAGGAATATTTTCTTGAGCTAACTCCCGCAAGATAATCTCCATAGTCTGCAAAGTACGCCCGCTGTCACTAGAATAGGCCGCAACAAAGTGTAGACCCGCGGCCTTTAAACCCAAGCCCAGCTCTTCAATCCCACGTTCTCCTTCTTGAGTGAGAGGGGTATCAGACCAGCCTTGAGCACGCCCAATGGTGTTGAACATCGTCTTACCGTGACGCGCAATAAATAATCTCGTTTTAATCATAACAAAGCCCTCTTCGGATTTTCTTATTATTATAACAAATTTGCGCAAATTAAAACACTTATCAAATCAATAAGTGTCTGATGCATTAATTCTTAAAACTATGAATTGGGGCTGGAATTTGACCGCCACGCGCAATAAAGTCTACTGATGAATTTTTATTGACTGACATGACAGGGGCACTGCCCAAAAGGCCGCCAAATTCAATCATATCCCCTTCTTTACCTTTAGGAATGATTCGCACTGCTGTTGTCTTTTGGTTGATAATACCGATAGCTGCCTCGTCTGCAATCATGGCAGCAATTGTTTCAGTCGGTGTATCCTCGGGAATAGCAATCATATCAAGACCAACAGAACAGATAGCTGTCATAGCTTCCAATTTTTCAAGATTGAGCGAACCTGCCTGCACGGCAGAAATCATACCTTCGTCTTCCGAAATAGGGATAAAGGCACCAGAGAGACCTCCGACTTGGTTACAAGCCATAACTCCACCTTTTTTAACTTGGTCATTGAGGAGAGCCAAGGCTGCCGTAGTCCCGTGAGTACCAACTGTTTCTAGACCCATTTCCTCTAGGACACGGGCAACAGAATCGCCAACTGCAGGTGTAGGGGCCAGTGATAAATCAACAATACCAAATTTCACACCCAGCCGCTCAGAAGCAAGAGAACCGACAAGTTGACCAATACGGGTAATCTTAAAAGCTGTCTTTTTAACTGTTTCAGCCACCACATCGAAGCTTTCTCCACGAACTTTTTCAAGCGCACGTTTAACAACACCAGGGCCTGAGACACCAACATTGATTACCACATCTGCCTCTCCCACACCATGGAAAGCACCTGCCATAAAAGGATTATCTTCAACAGCATTAGCAAAAACGACCAGTTTAGCCGGTCCCATTTCAGAAATAGCGGAAGTTTCTTTTATGATTTCTCCCATGTGGGCAACAGCTGTCATATTGATGCCAGACTTGGTTGAACCAATATTGACAGAGGAACAGACAAAATCTGTCTCAGCCAAAGCACGCGGAATAGACTTTATCAGGATTTTATCACCTTTTTGATAGCCCTTTTGCACCAAAGCAGAAAATCCACCGATAAAATTAACACCGATTTCCTTGGCAGCACGATCAAGAGCCTTGGCCAAGGGAACATAATCTGTTGCATCTGTCGCTGCTCCAATAATTGAAATAGGCGTGACGGACACCCGCTTATTAACAATGGGAATACCTAATTCTGCAGAAATTTCATCGCCAACTGCAACTAATCTACCAGCCTTGTCTACAATTTTTTGATAAACTTTTTCAGCCGCTTTATTAATATCCGAATCAACACAATCAAGCAGTGATATCCCCATGGTAATAGTACGAACATCAAAATTCTGCTCTTCAATCATAGCAATAGTTTCGGTGACTTGTTTTATATCCATTTAAACAACTCCTTCAGCCTTACATTACAAGTTGTGCATGGCATCAAAAATAGCAGAACTTTGAATATTGATTTTAACATTTAAAGTTTCTCCCAGAGCCTCCAATTCTGAGCGCAAAACTGTAAAATCTTTCTTTTCTTTAGATGAAACGATCGCCATCATAGTAAAATATTCATCTAATATTGTCTGTGTAATATCATCAATACTCAAATCAAGCTCAGCAATTTTCGTAGAAACACCAGCAACGATACCCTTGGTATCTTTTCCGACAACTGTAACAATAGCTTTCACAATCTACACCTCTTCATCAAATATTATTAGTATTTTATCATATAAATGAATGTTTTACCATGTTCCGTCAAAAAACAGAGCTTAATAACGAACGTTTCATTTTATATCTATCTTTATGATTGCTTTTAAAGGAACAAATCAAAACAAAAACAAGATTGATAATAGACACAAAGGCTGCTCTAGAGCAGCCTTCAGACTGAAGACAAAGCTCTTGGAATTGCATTTCTAAGAGCTTTTTGCTCTGTTTAGGAGTATACTAAA
>NZ_JBHSAC010000043.1:0-10659 GCF_042649885.1 Streptococcus dentapri
AGTATACTCCTAAACAGA
The DNA here is from genome assembly GCF_042649885.1 of Streptococcus dentapri. NCBI lineage: Bacteria > Bacillati > Bacillota > Bacilli > Lactobacillales > Streptococcaceae > Streptococcus > Streptococcus dentapri. Next base: position 19 of record NZ_JBHSAC010000043.1, read on the forward strand.
GCAAAAAGCTCTTAGAAATGCAATTCCAAGAGCTTTGTCTTCAGTCTGAAAGGACTTATCCAAGTCCTTTTTTATATATTTTAGCGACCTTTTTGAGCCATTTAGCGAGGTCCATATCATTTGATAAATAGAGGTAATGGAGTTCCTGCTGATTAATACTAGTATCGGGATTGAGTAAGGGAATCTTTGCTTCTTTGTAAAGTCCGAGTTTTGGAGTAGATGGTAATTGAATACTAATGAACTTTGCCCCAATTTGATAATGGAGTTCTGATGGTAAAATATTTTGGCAGAGCCTCTGTGCTGTCTGAAGACGTTCATTAAAAAATTGTTTGAGGTGAGCCAAATTTTTGGCAAACATGCCATTATCTAGATAGAGAGACAGAGCTTTTTGCATGATGAGACTGGTATCATAATCAATTAATTTTTTATAGGCTAAAAATCCTTTCATCAGTTGCTGAGGTAGAACTGACATACCTAACCGCAAGGCAGGAAAAAGAGTGGTTGAAAAAGATTTAAGATAGATGACACGGTCATTGGTATCGTAGTAGTGAAGAGGAAGATCGGTTGCCTTAGCCAAATCGCCCATATAGTCATCTTCGATAATGTAGACATCATAGGCTTCTGCCAAAGCAAGAAGCTTTTTCTTTTCTTCCGGTGTATAGGAAAGGTTCAAAGGATTGGAGCAACGTGGAATTGTGTAAAAAAATTTAATAGGCTGGGTTTTAAAAAGTTCTTCCAAGACTTGAAAATCTAGTCCCTGAAAATTCCTCTCAATACTCTGATGGGCTAGTTGTTGCTCACGGATGATGGCATTCATTCGTTGATAAGTTGGCTGTTCCAATAGGATAGTTGTTTTTTGATTTGGAAAAGCCATTTGTGAGAGGATATAGAGGGCCTGTTGGGTTCCGGCTGTGACAACAATATTATCCATTTTAGTGTAGATATCTTGATTAAAGAGGTGCTGTTGAAGAGAATCTAATAATTCTGTCAGGCCTTCTTGCTGTTGATAATAGTTAAAGAGATAGTTTTCACGACCAATCAAGGTTTCAGAGAGACAGGCCTTAAAATCATTGTAAGCTAAATGATTGTAGTCCTCTAGACTAATAGTCATTGTTTCACCAGATAAATCTTGTCCCTCTAAAACATAGTAGCCACTCTTTTCAACGGCATAAATTAGGTTCTGGTGTCTCAGCTCTAGCAGAGCTCTCTGAACGGTGTCCTTACTGCAGTTGAATTCTTGACTAAGTTGGCGAATGGATGGGAGTTTGTCTCCCTTCTTTAATTGACCGGTTTGGATATTTTGATGAATGGTCTGTGTAATCATTTTAAATTTGCTAGCCATAATGTGTCCCCGTACAGTTGTAGTCTGAGACCATTGTAACCTAATTGCTTTTTTCTGACAATAAAAACATCATTTTTGGAGTGGCTTATGACTGCACAAGGTCTAAGTCTCTCAGCTTCTTTATAGCTCTGGTAATTATTTTAAGCACCAGTATTTTCTCAATTCTAGTACCGAATAGGCATTTCTATTTTAATGTCATTATGATTTGTCTGGCCAGTTTGCTATCTCCATTGACAGAAAGTAGTAGTCGTCGCTGGAGTAGGATCTTTTCTGGGGAATTTCTTCTTTTATCCAGCGCTGATGTCTATCACTTTGGTGTCCCACGACTTGCAGGCTTACGACGGTTCTACCCAAAACAAAATTATTCTCAGCCTTAATCCTAGGGGTGTTGATTTAGTGGAGTATTCCTGAGGTGCTCTTTTATCCATTAAGCGTTTACCAAAACAAACAAGCCTATTTTCAGATTATACACCACAGGCACAAGAAGCATTTTTTGAAATGAACTTGCACTTTCCTAAAAAATCATTACTATTTTTGGACAAGCTCAGTAGTATGGTCGATAAGTTCATGATCGAGAAAAGAGCCTACCCTTACTTATTGGGTGTGGTAGCTTCGATATTCCAATGGAATTAGAGATCATAAAAGCTTGAAAAAATTTTGAACCAGCCTGTAAGGTCCTTATTTTGGAAAATGCAGACATACTGTGTTAATATAGATGTGCAATAAGATTAACTCTGCAAGAGATAAGTTTTGATCAGATATAGATTCATTTTTGCTCATGTGACAGCAAGGGTCTTTTTTGCTATAATAGGACTAAGTTAAAGCTGTTTTAACGGCTTTTTAAATAGGGGAAAAGCAGGAGAAAAATGGCAATTATTCAATGGTTTCCTGGACACATGTCTAAGGCGCGCAGGCAGGTTCAGGAAAATATTAAATATGTTGATTTTATAACAGTTTTGGTAGATGCGCGTTTACCCTTGTCCAGTCAAAATCCTATGTTAACAAAGATTGTTGGCAATAAACCAAAACTCATGATTCTCAACAAGGCAGACTTGGCAGACAGTGCCCGTACCTCGCAGTGGATCCGCTTTTTTGAAGCGCAGAGAATTAAAACTCTGGCCCTCAATTCCAAGGAACAATCGGCGGTTAAGAAGGTAAGGGAGGCGGCCAAGGATCTTATGGCAGATAAATTGGAGCGTTTGCGGGAACGTGGTATTAAGAAAGAGACCCTGCGAACCATGATCATTGGCATTCCCAACGTTGGTAAGTCAACACTTATGAACCGTCTAGCCGGTAAAAAAATTGCTATTGTTGGTAATAAACCCGGGGTTACTAAAGGACAGCAGTGGCTCAAGTCAAATAAGGACTTGGAAATCCTTGATACACCCGGTATTCTCTGGCCGAAGTTTGAAGATGATGAAGTTGGATTTAAACTAGCTCTGACTGGTGCCATTAAAGATAACCTTCTCCCCATGGATGAGGTTACTATCTTTGGTTTGGACTTTTTCAAGGAGACCTACCCTGAGCGTCTACTGGAGCGTTTTAAAGGAATTGATTTGGATGAAGAAGCTCCAGAAATTATTATGGACTTGACGCAGAAATTAGGTTTTCGCGATGATTATGATCGCTTTTATGATCTTTTTGTTAAAGAGGTTCGCGATGGTAAACTGGGTCGATATACTCTAGATGAGGTTAGTGACAATTAATGGCAACCATTAAGGAAATTAAAGCTCAACTGGCTCAAATAGATGATTTAGACAGTGCTGTTTTGCAAGAATTAGCAGATGACGAGCGCAGTGGAGTACAAGCAGCGATTAAGAAACGTCGCAAAGAGTTAGAAGCTGAGCGCAATGAAGACTTACGCTTAGAAAAGATGTTGGCCTATGAAAGGGCCTTATATGAGCAGGGAATTGAGACTGTCGCAGGCATTGATGAAGTTGGTCGTGGTCCGCTAGCTGGTCCAGTTGTTGCAGCTGCGGTGATTTTGCCTAAAAATTGTAAAATTAAAGGGCTTAATGACAGCAAGAAAATTCCTAAGAAGCAGCATGAGAAAATCTATCAGCGAATCTTGGACCAAGCCTTGGCTGTTGGTATAGGTATCAAAGATAATTGGGTTATTGATCAAGTAAACATCTATGAAGCGACTAAATTAGCCATGATTGATGCTGTGGCTGAGCTCAACCTTGTTCCGCAATATCTTCTTATTGATGCTATGACTTTAAATTTAGACCTTCCCCAACAGTCAATCATAAAAGGAGATGCCAATTCGCTCTCTATTGCTGCGGCCTCAATCGTTGCCAAGGTAAACCGTGACCGCATAATGTTGGACTATGAGCAGCAGTACCCCGGTTACGATTTTATCCATAATGCGGGCTATGGGACCAAATCACATTTAGAAGGGTTGGATCGATTTGGGATTACTCCCATTCACCGAACTAGTTTTGAGCCGATTAAATCTATGCTAAGAGACGGTTTCACTCAACTGCCCTAATTAGAAGTTTATAGTTGAGTTAAGGTAGATAAAGGGAAAAACATCTTTTCTCAGCTTTTTGACAAAGGAGACTAGCAATGCCAACAGAACGTGAAAAAATGTTAGCCGGTCAGCTCTATGATGCTTCTGATCCTGAATTGCGTCAAGAGCGTGATTTATGTCGTGCTAATATGAGACTTTTTAACCAAGATGATAATAGTGAAAGTCGTGCTGACTTACTCAAATCATGGTGGGGTAGTACAGGTAAGAATATTACTGTCAATCCTCAAATTGCTTGTGATTACGGTACTAATATCCACGTAGGTGAAAATTTTTACGCTAATTTCAACTGTACCTTTCTTGATGTTTGTGAGATTCATATTGGTGACAACGCTATGTTGGGTCCCAACTGCCAATTACTAACCCCGCTTCATCCTCTGGATGCTCAGGAACGTATTGCTGGTAAAGAGTATGGTGCCCCTATCACCATTGGTGATAATCTTTGGTTAGGTGGGGGTGTTACTATTTTACCGGGAGTAACCCTTGGCCATAATGTAGTTGTGGGAGCGGGAGCGGTAGTAACCAAATCCTTTGGGGATAATGTTGTTTTAGGAGGGAATCCTGCTAAAATAATTAAAAAATTAACTGATGGATCATGATGAAATATTTAACTATTGACATAGGTGGGACTTTTGTTAAGCATTCTCTGATTGATGAGAATCATAAATTGACTCAGACTGACAAATTTTCGACCCCTGGTAGTATGGATGATTTTCTTACGGCTATCAAAAATCTTATTTCGCGCTATGGTAATGAAATCTCTGGTGTTTGCATAGCCTGTCCTGGACAAGTTGATGCCAGAACGGGCTATCTTTTCAAGGGCGGTTTGATTTCTTATCTGAAAAATTTTCCACTAGCTAGTTGTTTGAGCAAAGAGTGTCAACTGCCTGTTAGTGTGATTAACGATGCTAATGCAGCAGGACTCGCAGAAGCAAAATATGGCAATTTGGTTGGCAGTCAGCTTGGTGCAGCCCTTGTTTTAGGAACGGGGGTTGGTCTTGCTCTTGTTTCCAATGGTGAGCTTTTGTCCTTTAAAAATTTTGAAAGGGGAGCCTTGTTCGCCAAAGCTAAGACGGATCAAACGGATAAAAAGGAGCTTTTTACCTTGCGTAAAAAAGGGGTGGCTAGTCTCATCGAAAATAGTGGTTCAGCTGTTCAATTTATTCATCGCGCCAGCAATCTCTTGGGATTGCCTCAAGAGGATGGTAAAGAAGTTTTCAAAATTCTAGCAAGCAAGACCAATCCGGATTTGACAACAGAATTTGAAAACTATTGTCGTGAAATTGCCTATCTAATCCTAAATCTACAAAAAATATTCAATTTAGATAGGGTTATTATTGGTGGAGGAATTAGTCAACAAAAAATTTTGATTGAAGAAATTAATCGTCAACATCACTTGCTTTTGAAAACCACTTTGAGTGAGTCTGTTCAAAATTTTTCTATCAAGGCTGGGAAATTTCATAACGATGCTAATTTAATCGGTGCCTATTGTCATTTTAAAGAGCTAGGTTAAGCACAAAAGATGAAATTAAATCAAATTTAGAATCTTGGTTAGAAGGACTGTTCAATCGAAAAGTTTTAACCATATTCTTCTATTGATTTCTTATCATTTTAATTATTTAGGAGGATATGCATGGCCCCAGTTTTAGATTTTTTTTGGAGGCGTTAGCACTTGTAATAGTTTGAGTGAAAGAAAGGTCCAGTTACAGCTTGTATTGGCGTTGGCATCTGCGTTATTTTCTCCTGTAAGGGGGCCTGTTTAGGTTAAACAGTTCTAAAAATAAGTTAGTGCTATAAGTATTATTGACAGACTTGTAAATCGTTCAATCGCTTGGACGGTTTTCTTATGGTCAAAATTTATTTTGTTGTTAGGATCCAATCCTCGATACTTATTTATTATAGTTTTAAGAAGAGAGTTAGACTTGTCATCTAAGTGGCTAACTGATTGATTAGTGGATCAATTCTGGGGTAGTATTGTGTATCAGTGCGAATGATTAAAGAAGTTAAAGATTGAATTTATAAATGATATATAAGAGAATGGATACAAGTTCACTTCTTTAATTTTTTACGAATAAATACGAATAAAAAGGTAGTGAGGTAAAGCAATGAATAATTTTGAACTCTTTAAACTACGAAAAGCTGGTTTAAGCAATTTACAGATTAATAATATTTTGGCTTATCAAAAAAGGGAGGTTAAATCCCTGTCACTGAAGGATATGGCAGTTGTATCTGGTTGTAGTAAGCCGATTTTATTTATGGAAAGCTATAAAAATTTAGATTTAAAAGAGTTGCGAACTAGCTTTAATCGTTTTCCGTCGCTATCTATTTTGGATAAAGAATATCCGCTGGAGTTAGCTGAGATTTATAATCCGCCCGTTCTCTTATTCTATCAAGGAGATTTGACTCTGTTAGAGAGCAGCAAGCTATCCATAGTGGGAGCCCGCCATTGTTCAGACTTGGGGATTAAGTCGGTACAAAAGATTATTAGAGAGCTGGGCAACCGATTTGTGATTGTTAGCGGTTTGGCACGTGGTATTGATACGGCTGCTCACATGGCTTGTCTGAAAAATGGTGGTAAAACGATTGCTGTGGTTGGTTCAGGCTTGGATATTATTTATCCCAAGGAAAATGAGAAGTTGCAGAAATACCTTACTAAGCAGCATCTTGTTTTAAGTGAATATGAACCAGGTCAACCACCACGTAAATATCATTTTCCCGATCGCAATAGGATTATTGCAGGTTTATCAAGAGGTACTATGGTCGTAGAGGCCAAGCAGCGCTCAGGCAGTCTCATTACTTGCGAGCGAGCCGTGGAAGAAGGACGAGATGTTTTCGCCGTTCCGGGTAACATTATTGATGGTAAATCTGAAGGGTGTCATCATCTCATAAAAGAAGGGGCAAAGTGTGTCAACTCAGGATCAGATATCCTTTCAGAGTATGTAAAAAAATGAACTTCTCCTATAGGGAGATTTTTTTATTGACAGCTATAAAAAAGTGGGGTATTATGCTAGGAGTTTAAAAGTACAAGGGAGAGTGATACCTATGGCAGTAGCTACAGCAGCTAAAACCAGTAATCAAAAAGCGCGGACTAAAAAAACGACAAGCAAGACTAAGAAACGGGCAACTCCTAAAAAAAATTTGGTCATTGTGGAATCGCCTGCCAAGGCCAAGACTATTGAAAAATATCTGGGACGCAATTATAAAGTTGTTGCTTCAGTAGGACATATTCGTGATTTGAAAAAATCTTCTATGTCTATTGATTTTAATAATAACTATGAACCGCAGTATATCAATATCCGCGGTAAAGGTCCTTTAATTAACGACTTAAAAAAAGAGGCTAAAAAGGCTAAGCAGGTCTATCTAGCTAGTGACCCGGATCGTGAGGGAGAAGCGATTTCTTGGCATCTGTCCCATATCTTAGGGTTAGATGAAGGCGACAAAAATCGAGTTGTCTTTAATGAAATCACCAAGGATGCTGTTAAAAATGCTTTCGTTGAACCGCGTGCTATTGATATGGATTTGGTTGATGCCCAGCAGGCTCGACGAGTTCTAGACCGTATTGTTGGTTATTCGATTTCTCCTCTACTATGGAAGAAAGTTAAGAAGGGGCTGTCGGCTGGTCGGGTACAATCAGTTGCCTTAAAATTAATCATCGATCGCGAAAATGAAATCAAGGCCTTTAAACCGGAGGAGTACTGGACAATTGAAGGTACTTTCAAAAAGGGAAATAAAAAATTTCAGGCTGCTTTTTATGGTCTTGATGGTAAGAAGACCAAGTTGTCAACAAATGATGATGTTCAAGATGTCTTGGCTAGAATTACCAGCGATAATTTTAATGTAGACAAGGTTGAAAAGAAGGAACGTCGTCGCAATGCCCCACTTCCTTATACGACCTCATCTCTGCAACAAGATGCGGCAAATAAAATTAATTTCCGTACCCGCAAGACTATGATGGTAGCTCAACAGCTCTATGAAGGCATCGGTTTGGGGCGTGGGGGTCAGCAAGGTCTAATTACCTATATGCGCACGGATTCAACTCGTATCAGCCCTGTGGCACAAAACGATGCGGCTAATTTCATTATAGAGCGCTTTGGTGAGAAGTATTCTAAGCATGGCAGTCGTGTCCGCAATGCTTCTGGCGCTCAAGACGCCCATGAAGCTATTCGTCCATCTAGTGTCTTCAATACACCAGAGTCCATCGCCAAGTACCTTAACAAAGACCAGCTTAGGCTCTATACTTTGATTTGGAATCGTTTTGTCGCTAGCCAGATGACTGCAGCAGTTTTTGATACCATGAAGGTAACCTTGGGCCAAAAAGGAGTCATTTTTAAAGCTAATGGTAGTCAAGTTAAATTCGATGGGTATTTGGCTGTATATAATGATTCTGATAAAAATAAAGTGCTACCGGATATGGTTGAGGATGATAGTGTCAAGAAATTATCCACCAGCCCTGAGCAGCACTTTACCCAACCGCCGGCTCGTTATTCAGAAGCAACCCTCATCAAGACTTTAGAAGAAAATGGAGTGGGACGTCCATCGACCTATGCACCGACGTTGGAAACCATTCAAAAGCGTTACTATGTCCGGCTGGAGGCCAAACGTTTTGAGCCGACTGAATTAGGTGAGATTGTCAATAAACTGATTGTTGAATTTTTCCCTGATATCGTTGATGTGGCCTTTACTGCTGAGATGGAAAATAAGTTAGATGGTGTCGAGGTTGGTAAGCAGAAGTGGCAAACTGTCATTGATGAATTTTATAAACCCTTTGAAAAAGAGCTAGAAGAGGCTGAAGAAGGAATTGAAAAAATTCAAATCAAGGACGAGCCTGCTGGTTTTGATTGTGATCTTTGCAATCATCCCATGGTTATTAAGCTAGGTCGCTACGGTAAATTCTATGCTTGTAGTAATTTTCCAGACTGTCATAATACTAAGGCCATCACCAAGGAGATTGGTGTCACTTGTCCAGTCTGTGGTAAGGGGCAGGTGATTGAACGCAAGACCAAGCGCAATCGTATCTTCTATGGTTGTGATCGCTACCCAGACTGTGATTTTACCTCCTGGGATTTACCTGTTGGTCGTAACTGCCCTAAATCGGGCCATTATTTGGTCGAAAAGAAAATTCGCGGTGGCGGTAAACAAGTTGTTTGCAGCGATGAAAACTGTGACTATAAAGAAGAAAAGATAAAATAATAAGGGAGTTTCCCTTACTTTTTGTCTTTTATTTAAAGAAAATTTTGGAGAAAAGATTTGCCCAAAATCTTAAAATATACTAAACTTATTTAACCTTACAATTATCATTAAATAAAAGGAGAATGTGATGACTATACAAGAAGAGTGGTTAAAACATTTTGAAGCTAGTATGGGACGCAAACCAACGGCAGCAGAGTATGCTCAGGCAAAAGAAGCAGGCTTTGACTTCAGTCACTTGACGAGAAGTTCAGATAGCCCTGCCGAAGAAGGGACAAGGGTTTCCGAATCTAGCGATTCAACTGTTTTTGCTTCAGAAAGTTCTCAGGAAGCAAAAGCAAGTGTGGTATCTGAAAATCAATCACCGATTGAAGGACAGTCAGTAAATCCTTTGCCAGAAGCATCTGATTTTAATCAAGCTTATCAAGAACAGCTACAGTCACAAGAACAATTTGTGGCGGCTCAGCAACAAGCGCAAGGATTTACACAACCAGAAGCATTTCAACAGCCGACGACTCAAGTACCTAATAAATCTCAGTCACTGATAGTTAAAGAGCTGATACTGCCAATTGTTTCCTTAGTGTTATCGGTTTTCTTTGCAGGTTTGTCATTTACACCTGCAGCATTAGTCTTTTTCGGACTAGCTTTCCTTGGTCTCATTTTTGCTGTTGTCATCTTAATCTTAAATATTAAAGGCAAAAAGTTGATGTCTTTCATCTCAATGGGAGTGGCAGTGTTAGCTTTGTTGATTAGTGTTGTTGGCGTTGTTGCTAATGTTTCACGCTACTATAATACTGATGACAATTTCTCTGTTTCTTCTAAAAAAGAGGATAGGGATGTCGAAGATGATAGCAATGATGTCAATGACTATATCGATAAAAATTATAAATTCGAATGGAAAGAGGATGATTTTGAAGATTTAAAGGCCGGTAAGGATAAGGTTTCTGATATTATTAAAAAACACGGGAAAGCTTCAGAAGCTGAAATTAAAGATGATCAATTGATTCTCCGATATAATGATGATTCAAATGAAGATAGTGAGCAAAGGGTTGTCGTATACTTTGAAAAACAATACGACGGCACTTTTGTTCTTGATAGTGTACGTGGTACTTTTGAAGCTGATGATATTGATACCAGCAGTTCTTATAAATCAGACTGGACAAAATCCGACTACGATGCTTTGAAGGAAGGTGACTATGGGACAGGAGATGGTGGTACCAAATGGTCTGAAATCAAGGACAAGCACTCAGATCCATCTGAAGCTTACTATATCTTATCTTTGAGTTCTTACAGTGATGATATCGAATACGATCTTGAAGTTAGATATTCAGATTATGACGCGGATGAATCACATCTTGACTCTGTTTATTTAACCTTTTTGTCAGATGACAATGGTAAAACTTACTATTTAATTTCTAAATATGGTTCCGGTATGGAATCAGACTAAAAGAAGGAGGTTTTTAGACACTGCACCCACATAATGGGACAGAAGAAAAACACATTTATGCGGCCAGTTTTCTGTACTCTACAGGAGACAGGTCGTTTAATCTCTGTTGAATTCTAGTTTCATTATAAAATATGA
>NZ_JBHSAC010000043.1:10705-10894 GCF_042649885.1 Streptococcus dentapri
TTCTACGCAAGCCTGATAGTAAGCCTTTGAGGTGTAAACGGAGCCCTGATCACTGTGTAAGAGCGCTCCTTGAGGTAATTCCAATTGATGGAGCGTGTCCAGCACAAAGTCCGTATCTTGGCAATCTGAGATGGTATAAGCTACAATCTCACGATTATAGAGGTCCATGATGGAGGACAGGTAAAGTTT
>NZ_JBHSAC010000044.1:0-5248 GCF_042649885.1 Streptococcus dentapri
AATTGAGAATCGAACAAATCATACTGGCTTATAATTTGAGATATTTTGAAATTAACTAGCACCACGAGTTAAACATGGAAGATTAGCATTTTGTACGAGAAAACGTGAAGCGGAGAATTATCTCCACCCGGACATCTTTGAAGGACATGTGAGTATTTCAGATTTTAATGATGTAAAAAAAGAAGTAAAGCTATATAATCAAACTAAAGAGAACAAAGTGCTGGAACAGAATTGGCCAAAAATGACTATTGATCAATTACATGAACAAGAAAAATATTTAGATGAAAATGGTAATGAACACTTTGAACTAACTGAAATTGTTAAAGCTTTTCTTGAATTAGTCGAAAGTTAATTAATACTTGACTTTTAGATAATAATAGAGGATACAAAGAACAAACATGAAAACAATCGGTCTTATCGGCGGTATGAGCTGGGAGAGTACAACCACTTATTATCAGCTCATCAACGAAACAATCAAAAAAGGAGCTTGGCGGCCTTGCATTCGGCTAAGATTCTGCTTTACAGTGTTGATTTTGTGGAGATTGAGCGCTATCAGGCCAGCGGCGACTGGGCTAAGAGTGCGGAAGTGCTGAGCCAAATTGCCCAGAAGCTGGAGCAGGCTGGTGCTGACTTCATTGTTATTTGCACCAATACCATGCACAAGGTGGCTCCGCAGATTCAAGAAAAAATCACCGTTCCTATTCTGCACATTGCGCAGGCAACTGCTGAGGCTCTTCTTGAAAATGGCATTCAAAAAGTCGGTCTCTTGGGCACCAAGTACACCATGACCCAAAATTTTTACAAGGACAAACTGCTTGAAGCAGGGCTTGAGGAGCTGATTCCAGACCAAGCTGGCATTGCCGAGGTCAACCGAATCATCTATGATGAGCTCTGTCTGGGAGTCATCAAAGACAGCTCAAAGCAAACCCACCGCCATCATTGATGATTTGAAAAAGGCTGGTGCTCAAGCCGTTATCCTAGGATGTACAGAGATTGGTCTCTTGGTTAAACAAGCAGATACAGATCTTCCCCTCTATGACACAACAGCTATCCACGCAGAGAAAGCAGCGCAATTAGCGGTGAATGAATAGATTAGAAAGAGACAGATGACTATTTTGACAGAAGATGCTGCAGTGGTAGGTTAGGTATTAGGAGGTTAACATATAGAACTCTTCTTCTCAAGAGTCGTCAGCAGCCTTTTAGAAATAGTATTGTTTGCTGCACTTCCCTTTATCTATTGGCTTAGCAAAGACAGAAAAAACGCTCATTTTCTAAGTTGGCTGGGATTTAAGAAAGTTAGTAAACGTGATCTTATAATATCTTTTCAGGCCTATGTGCTGCGTTTATGCTAATTTAATATCAAATTAGTCGTTAAAATAGGAGTGAACTTATGGTAAAATCTAATAGGAAAGCAAGTTTTTCCTATCCCATTGATAAGGTATGGGAACTTGTCACTGACTTATCCAATCAAACTTGGAGAAGTGATCTTGGTCATTTTGAAAAGATAGACGAGAACCATTTTATTGAATACACTCAAACTGGTATTCAGACAAATTTTAAGGTGACCAAAGTCGATTTGTACAAGCTCTGGGAACTTGAGTTTGAAAACAAAAATCTCCAAGGCACTTGGCTAGGACAGTTTGATTATCATGACGGTCAGACAGTTTTGGATTTTACAGAAGAAGCTACAGTCAAAATACTTTTATGAAGCCTTTGGTCTGGTTTTATCTACGGAAACAGCAAAAGAAGTATTTTGCTGATTTAAAAAAAGTGTTGAAAGTTAAATAGTCAAAAACAAAACTGCCTGTTGGGGCAAAAAAGAGAAGAGGCCAAGTTCAAGTAGAAAACTCGGGCTAAACCTGACTCTTAAAAAATAAAACAAAGCATAGAAAGGAAGAAGGGAGCCCGTATTCCTCTAACTGAATACGGGTACTCTTAATTCCCTATCAAAAAATTGTAAAACAGAAAGGAAAACAGGGTTACAAGGTGCTGTAACTGAACCCGGGCGGAAAGCTCGGAATTTAGATAAACCGCCTAGGACGCAAGCGTCCGTCGTTGGTTTCCTAAAATTCAGTCGCTTTCTTGTCGCCCTTGGTATCTTAAACATGATCAACCGTTATTCCCGCTCTGAGATGGCGGACATTTGGAGTGAAGAAAATAAATACAAGGCTTGGCTGGAGGTGGAAATCTTGGCTGATGAGGCCTGGGCTGAGCTGGGGGAGATTCCCAAGGAGGATGTGGCGCTGATTCGGGAGAAGGCGACTTTTGATGTTGACCGAATTCTGGAGATTGAGCAGGAGACCCGCCATGATGTGGTGGCCTTTACGCGTGCGGTGTCTGAGAGTCTTGGCGAGGAGCGCAAGTGGGTCCACTTTGGGCTGACGTCCACGGACGTGGTAGACACAGCTTATGGCTACCTCTACAAGCAGGCCAATGACATTATTCGGAAGGATTTGGATAATTTCCTTAATATTATCGCTGATAAGGCTAAGGAGCACAAGTTTACCATCATGATGGGGCGGACCCACGGTGTCCACGCGGAGCCAACGACTTTTGGTTTGAAACTCGCGACCTGGTACAGCGAAATGAAGCGTAATATTGAGCGTTTTGAGCATGCGGCAGCTGGCGTGGAAGCAGGGAAGATCTCTGGGGCTGTTGGGAATTTTGCCAATATCCCGCCATTTGTGGAAACATACGTCTGCGATAAATTAGGTATCCGTCCGCAGGAAATTTCAACCCAAGTCTTGCCACGTGATTTGCACGCGGAATACTTTGCGGTACTAGCCAGCATCGCGACTTCTATCGAACGTATGGCGACAGAAATTCGCGGTCTGCAAAAGTCTGAACAGCGTGAGGTGGAAGAGTTCTTTGCCAAGGGGCAAAAGGGCAGCTCGGCCATGCCTCATAAGCGCAATCCCATCGGCTCTGAGAACATGACGGGTCTTGCCCGTGTCATCCGCGGGCACATGGTGACTGCTTATGAGAATGTTGCCCTCTGGCATGAACGTGACATTTCGCATTCGTCTGCGGAGCGTATCATCACGCCTGATACGACTATTCTGATCGACTACATGCTCAACCGTTTTGGTAATATTGTCAAAAATCTGACCGTCTTCCCAGAAAACATGAAGCGCAACATGGGCTCTACCTTTGGTCTAATTTTTAGCCAGCGTGCCATGCTGACCTTGATTGAAAAAGGCATGACTCGTGAGCAGGCTTACGATCTTGTACAACCCAAAACAGCTCAGTCTTGGGACAATCAGGTAGACTTCAAACCGCTGCTTGAAGCGGATCCAGAAGTAACTTCCCGCCTGAGCCAAGAAGAAATTGACGAAATTTTTAATCCAGCCTATTACACCAAGCGTGTGGATGAGATTTTCGAGCGGATTGGACTTGGTGACTAGTTACAAATATCAAAAGCAGCCTGAGTGCTGCTTTTGTGTTATAATTGAGCTATGAAAGCAGAGATATTGATTCAAACCTTTTACGACCATGCGAATAGTCAACAGGCAGAGTCTATGGCGGCCTATATGCGCAACCAGTTTCCTTTTCTTGGAGTGCCAACTCCGCTTCGTCGCAAACTGGAAAAAGATTTTTTCAAGGAAGCAAAGCAAAAAGCCTCCATTGACTGGAACTTTGTTGACAGATTATGGGATTTACCTGAGCGGGAATTTCAGTATGTGGTTTGTGATTACTTGCGTGCCATGCAAAACTTTTTGACGGAGACAGATATTCCTCATCTGAAACAATTAGCAGTTACCAAGTCATGGTGGGATACGATTGACAGCCTGGATAGGACCATTGGCAATATCAACTTTCCAAGCAGTCTGGTTGATGAGACCATGCTAGAGTGGTCAAGGGCTGATAATTTTTGGCTGCGGCGCCTAGCTATTGACCACCAGCTTTTGCGTAAAGATAAAATGAAACCGGACTTACTAGAGAAGATTCTCATTAATAATCTCAATCAGACAGAGTTTTTTATCAACAAAGCAATTGGCTGGGCTTTGCGTGATTACTCTAAAATCAACCCAGACTGGGTTCGGGATTTTATTGATACCTACAAAAACCAAATGGTAAATTTGTCTATCAGAGAAGCCAGTAAATATTTGCACTAACTTAAGAATTTAAGTTAATCAGAATAGACTAACATCATCCCGGCAATCGGACAGCAAATTCTCTTTTTCGCAAATCTCCTGCCCTCCGCCTTTAAGAAGCCCTGATATATATAGCTATTAATGGTCAAAAATCGATTCGCTTAATTAAAATCAAAACCTTCAACATCTATTAGTCCAATCTTGATAGTCATAATGGCTAAGATGTTCAGCCCTTCTACGTTAAGGTGAAGTATCTGCTCTAGCTCGCTTAACCCTTGATTGGCAACTATTCCGTAGCGCCCGGAACCAGCATTTAAGCTGTTCATAAAGATGGTAGCAGTTTTGGCTATCTGATAAGTCAGTGGGAATAACGAGGAGGTAGAGCACAGGATAATCTGCTACATTATTCGTTTGAGTTTTTCCATAGGCTTCTTTTCTTCGCGTAATCAAAATCAGGTGGTTGTCGCGTTTTTCAAAGGCCTTGACAGCCTCATATCCGATATCAAAGCTAGCACCTATAATATAGGTATAACTTTTCTCAAATGGCATATTCTTTTTCTCTTTTTGAGATATAATAAGAATGCTACCTAGAGTAGACTTTAGGTTAACCCTTGGAGATAAAAAATAATCTATTTAGCTGGAGAATTCGCAAAGCACATGGGATTACTGATTCATACCCTGTGTTATTATGAAAACTCAGGATTGCTCCATTCTAAGCGAAGATTTCCTGATGTTCGCTCCTATGCAGACTTAAGAGTAAGAGAAGAGGAGAAGTTACCTATTTGAAGCGTGTTGCTTTATTGAATAAGGATATTGAAGAGCTTTGCAAAATTGCAAGAATTAACTGAAAAATCCAATCTATAAAGATTGGCTAAAAAAGAGTGATATATCTAATATGATGCAGTGTCAATCCTAACAGATGATTAGGTGGCTTTGTAAGCTGCATAGACAGAGAAGACTTACTTGATGTCCCTTAACTATTGCAGTGTGCATTTTTAATTATCAGTCTGAGACTTTTTATATACTCAAAAAACTCCATAACACTTCTAGTGGACTTACCCACTAAAAATATTAGAGTTTTTCTTTCAAACCCCTAAAAAAGTTTGAAAAAGATATTGACAAGGCTTTCTGAGTTTGATAGAATAAATAAGCTG
>NZ_JBHSAC010000045.1:0-68976 GCF_042649885.1 Streptococcus dentapri
CTCCTGTAGAGTACAGAAAACTGGCCGCATAAATGTGTTTTTCTTCTGTCCCATTATGTGGGTGCAGTGCCGATGGCTCACTTGTTTTGTACTGTTTTTTAAGTTGGATTTTTCGTATCCAACTTAAGAGGTGCGGTTTAAGTTTTATTAATGATTTTATTTAAGGAGCTAGGTATGGCTTTTGAGGATGAGTTTTTTAAGCGTAAAAGAGTGAATTTTAACAAATTATTGGCTTTTGGGTTTATGTTAACAGATAAGGGGTATACATATAGTCGTGATATCATGGATAGAAACTTCCAAGCCCAGATCGAAATAGACCGAACCGGTCGAGTTAGTGGTCGTTTGCTAGACAAGGATTTGGATGAAGAATATACTGCTATTTATGTGCTCGGTAGCACGGGAAATTATGTCGGTAAGGTGCGGGAAGCCTATGGAAAACTGTTGATAGAGATTGCTGAATCCTGCTTTGAAGATAGACCTTTTAATTTTGACCAAACTAATCGGCTGGCTCAGCATTTGCAGAAAAAATATGGCGATCAGTTTGATTATCCTTTTACCAAGTATCCCCAGTATGCTTCCTACCGTCACCCTGCTAATCGCAAGTGGTATGCTTTGATTTTTAATCTCCAATTAGGCAAGTTGGATTTTGATCGAAGTCAGTTAACTCAACAGGAATTAGAGCATGAGTTAGAAGTTGTCAATATTAAAATTGATAAGGAGCAGGAGCGTTTAGAAGAGCTACTTAATATAGATGGTATTTATCCCAGTTATCACATGAATAAAAAGTCTTGGATTTCCATTGTGCTAGATGGTCAATTGGCTGATGAATTTCTTTATGAGCTAGTTGATAGGAGCCGTGACTTAGTCGGTCCCAAAGGTTATAAGGTAGAAAATGGTTCAGATTATTGGTTGATTCCTGCTAATCCCAAATATTATGACATTGATGCGGAGTTTGCAGCTACAGATATCATCAAATGGACTCAGAAAGCACAGATTAAAAAGGGAGATTGGGTCTTTATTTATGTGACAGCACCTGTTAAAGCTGTTCGCTATGCCTGTCGCGTTTTGGATGTTCATATTCCCAATAATAATTATCGTGAGAATTCCTCCATTAAAGAACTTATGGAAATCAAACGGATAAAGACCTTTGATGATGCTAGTCTTTCTATGGAAGTTTTGAAAGCTCATGGGGTTAAAACAGTGAGGGGCCCACGTCGGATGACTAAAGAAATGATTGATCTAGTAGAGCCACAAGTAAAGGACTGTTAAATCCTTCATTGGCCGCAAAGTTTGGAAATTTTGTTATAATATCTTTTATGAGAATTATTGCTGGAACCTTTGGCGGTCGACCGCTGAAAACACTGGAAGGAAAAACAACGAGACCTACCTCTGATAAGGTGAGAGGTGCTATCTATAACATGATTGGGCCTTTTTTCAAGGGAGGAAGGGTCTTGGATTTGTTTGCCGGCAGTGGAGGTCTAGCGATTGAAGCTATTTCCCGTGGTATGACAGAGGCTATATTGATAGAACGAAATCGCAAGGCCCAAGACATCATTCGAGAAAATATTCAAATGACCAAATCACAAGAGCAATTTAAGCTAATAAAAGGGGATGCTAGGGAGGTTTTGCCTTCGCTAACAGGTCAGTTTGATTTGGTGTTGCTGGACCCTCCTTATGCCAAAGAAGAAATTGTCAGTAACATCTCGACCTTGCAAGAATACAACCTTTTGCCCCAGAATGTTATGGTGGTTTGTGAAACAGATAAAAATGTTGACTTGCCAGAAGAAATCGGTCATCTAGGAATTTGGAAACAAAAAATATATGGAATCAGTAAGGTAACAGTTTATGTCAGATAGAATCGCTCTATTTACAGGCTCTTTTGATCCTGTAACCAAGGGTCATCTGAATTTAATTCAGCGGGCCAGCAAGCTTTTTGACCAGCTTTATGTGGGAATCTTTTTTAATAAAGACAAGCAAGGCTTTCTCTCAATTGAAAGACGTGAGTACTTGATGGAGCAGGTTGTAAAAGACCTCCCCAATGTTTCTGTTATTACTTCTCAGGATCACTTAGCGGTAGACGTTGCCAAGGAATTAGGAGCAAGCGTATTAGTCCGCGGTTTGCGTAATGAGCAGGATTTGAACTATGAAGCTAGTATGGATTATTTTAATCATGGTTTAGCACCTGATCTTGAGACAGTCTACTTGGTGACAGCGTCGGAGTATGCCCAAGTTAGGTCTTCGCGAATTCGTGAATTGATCCATTTTGGAGTGGATGTGACCGCTTATGTACCGGAAGTTGTCGCCTTAGAATTGGAGAAAATGAATGACACAAGTGCAACAAATAAGAGTAACTAAAAAGAATAAGGTCTTTTGGCCCTTTGTGAAACGTTTTAAATGGTGGATTAGTGGGCTTATCCTCCTCTTGCTGTTAGCCTTTTGTTTCCTTTTCCCCCTTCCCTATTATGTAGAGACACCGGGTGGTGCCTATGATATCAATGAGGTTCTGACGGTTGATGGTCAAACCAATAAGGATGAAGGATCCTACAATTTTGTAGCGGTATCGGTTCGTCGCGGAACGATTTTCCAGATGGTCTATGCTTGGTTGACTCCTTATACCGATATTGTTTCAGCTGATGAAATGACCGGCGGTGCTAGTACGAAGGATTTTGATTTGATGAATCAATACTATATGGAAAATTCACAAAACATAGCAATTTATCAAGCCTTCAAACTAGCAAAAAAAGAAGTTAAACTCGACTATAAAGGTGTCTATGTTTTGTCTGTGGCAGATAATTCAACCTTCAAAGGGGTTCTGAATATTGCTGATACAGTGACAGGCCTCAATGGCAAAACTTTCAAGAGTTCTAAAGACTTGATTAAGTACGCTAGTAGCTTAAAGCTTGGATCTAAAGTCAGTGTGCAATATATGAGGGAAGGAAAGAAAAAATCAGCTGATGGTAAGGTCATCAAGCTGAGCAACGGTAAAAATGGTATTGGTATCAGTTTGACCGATCATACGGAAGTCAAATCGGATCAAAAGATTGAGTTTTCAACTGAAGGTGTGGGAGGACCAAGTGCTGGTCTTATGTTTACTCTGTCGATTTACGATCAACTCAATCAAGAGGATTTGATGAAAGGTCGCAAGATTGCTGGTACCGGAACTATTGAACAGGATGGAACAGTTGGTGATATCGGTGGTGTAGCCCAAAAGGTGGTCTCAGCAGCCAATTCTGGTACAGATCTTTTCTTTGTTCCTGATAATGCTATCAAAAAGGATGAGAAAAAATACTATCCTAATGGTAATAATTATGAAGAAGCCAAAAAGACAGCCAAAGATATTGGTACTAAAATGAAAATCGTTCCAGTCAAAAATGCACAAGATGCTATTGATTATTTAAAAACTCATCGTTAAGAAAGGAACAAATTCCCATTAGGCTATTATCGCCCTAGGAGTTTGCTCTTTTCTTTTTGTCCGCTCAGCTAAGTGCCTTACTTATCTGCAATTGCTTACAAATAGAATAAAATGGTGTATAATGGTAAGGCTAAGTAGAAAGTATTTTTCGACTAATAAAAATAAAAAAGCCATAGAGAAAGGAAAAGGATGAGAAAAAACATTTCCCCCGACATGCTGAACTACAATAAATTTCCGGGACCTATCTTTACCATCTCAGATAATCTTGTCAAATCTGAAGGCATTAGCCTAGAGCTGGTTGAGAATTATCGCGAGGGTTTTAAACTGGAAAATTTTCAGCAACGTTTTTCGGAAATCCTACTCAAGTATGACTATATTCTAGGTGATTGGTCCAGTGATGAATTGCGTTTGCGAGGCTTTTACAAAAATGAGAAACCGGTCAAAAATGATAGCAAAATCAGTCGCTTAGAGGACTATCTTAAAGAATATTGTAATTTTGGCTGCGCCTATTTTCTTCTGGAAAATTCTGAGCCTAAAGAATTCAAGGTAGACAAAGAAGATAAGAGACCTCGACGTCGTGATAATCGTAAACGCCGTCAACCGTATAAAGCCGCTAAGCACTACCAACAGTTTAAGGGTAAGGAACAGACTGGGCCTAAAAAATCTGATCAAAAACATTGGGAAAAGAATGAGGTTTCACAACCATCTTCTAACAAGGATCATAACCAGCACTTCACTATTAGAAAGAAGGAAAGTGAATCATGACTGAAGAAAAAAAGGAAATTAAACCATCTATTTATGGCTTGACTAGGGACGAGTTGATTGACTGGGTAATTGAACACGGAAGTAAAAAGTTTCGTGCTAACCAAATATGGGATTGGCTCTATAAAAAACGCGTGCAATCCTTTGAAGAGATGACCAATCTGTCCAAAGAATTTGTTGCTGAGCTGGAAGATAACTTCTGCCTCAATCCGCTCAAACAGAGGATTGTTCAGGAGTCGGCTGATGGTACCATTAAGTATTTGTTCGAGTTACCAGATGGCATGCTGATTGAAACGGTTCTAATGCGTCAGCATTATGGTCTCTCAGTCTGTGTGACAACTCAGGTGGGTTGTAATATTGGCTGCACTTTTTGCGCTAGCGGCCTGATTAAGAAGCAACGTGATCTTAACAATGGTGAAATCACTGCTCAGATTATGTTGGTTCAAAAATACCTAGATGACCGTAAAGAAGGTGATCGCGTTAGTCATGTGGTTGTTATGGGAATTGGTGAGCCTTTTGATAATTATAATAATGTCATCAAATTCTTGCGAACCATCAATGATGACAATGGTTTGGCCATCGGTGCTCGCCATATTACGGTGTCAACTTCTGGTTTAGCTCATAAGATTCGCGAGTTTGCTAATGAAGGCATTCAGGTCAATTTGGCTGTATCGCTGCATGCACCCAATAACAATCTGCGTTCCAGTATCATGCGCATCAATCGTTCCTTCTCCTTAGAGAAACTTTTTGACGCTATTGAATACTATATCGAAACGACGAATCGTCGAGTGACTTTTGAATACATTATGCTCAATGAAGTCAATGATAGTCCCGAAAATGCTCAAGAGTTGGCTGATTTAACCAAGAAAATCCGTAAGTTATCATATATCAACCTGATTCCTTACAATCCAGTATCAGAACACGATCAGTACAGCCGTTCAACCAAGGAACGTGTAGATGCCTTTTACGATGTCCTTAAAAAGAATGGTGTCAACTGTGTTGTACGTCAAGAGCACGGTACTGATATTGATGCTGCTTGTGGCCAGTTGCGTTCCAATACTATGAAACGTGACCGTCAAAAAGCGGTAGCAGGAGCGGCTCAATAATGTCTAGGTGGTTTGATGAAAAAGGAGAGCTAACAGTTTCAGGACGTAAATTAATCTGGTTGTTACTGGTTGGCTATATATTTTGTTTAGGAATTCTTTGCTTTTCGCCCCAGCCTATAGGAGTAGAAGGTGTTCATACACCCAATATTTTTTATATTGGTAGAGTACCAGTCTTGTTGGTTCCTTTTAATTCCTTTCTAAATATTGGACAGTTGGATAATTTTAAAAAACTTTTTTGGATTATCGGTCAAAATATCAGCAATATTTTTCTACTGACACCATTGATGTTAGGTTTCTTAGGATTTTTTAAAGATTGGCGCCGTTGGCGCTTGGTCTTGAAGATGAGTTTTCTAATCAGTTTAGGTATCGAGTTGATGCAGGTTATTTTAGATATTGTGCTCGATATCAATCGTGTTTTTGAAGTTGATGATTTGATTACCAATACTCTGGGCGGATTAATTGCCCTGTGGGGGCTGCCTATGTTACAATTTATAGTAGTTACTATAGGAAAAACTAAAGAGTCAAAAGACTAAGAACTAGTGTCTGCACATACGAGCTATCAAACCACCTATTAGTCATCAATGACAAATTTTAATGGAAATTGTTTTAAAGGAGCCTGGGAACATTTTGTTTCAGGCTCTTGTTATGGCTTTAAGTTCATAAGCTGCTAAATATAACTTAATTAGCTTACCAGTCATTAAGAAAGGCTATTATGTCAATTATAAAAAAACTTTGGTGGTTCTTCCGTTTGGAGAAGCGCCGCTATTTAATTGGAATTTTATCACTGAGCATGGTCAGTGTCCTCAATCTAATCCCTCCCAAACTGATGGGACAGGTTATTGACTCGATTGAGATTAAGAATTTAACTGTAAGTGAGCTCTTGCTTAAATTGTTCATCTTGCTTCTAATTGCCTTTGGGATGTATATTTTACGCCTGATTTGGAGAATCTATCTACTAGGAACCTCTTATCGTCTGGGGAAGATTCTACGCAGTCAATTGTTTGAGCATTTCACCAAGATGTCCTCATCCTTCTTTCAGAAATATCGAACAGGAGACCTCATGGCGCATGCTACCAATGATATCAACTCCTTAACTATGTTAGCAGGAGGAGGGGTTATGTCGGCAGTTGATGCCTCAATAACAGCTTTAGTAACCCTTTTTACTATGTTATTCTCCATCTCTTGGCAGATGACCTTGATTGCTATTATTCCTTTGCCGTTGATGGTCTTAGCAACTAGTCGTTTGGGACGCAAAAATCATGAATCTTTCAAGGCTTCCCAAGCCGCTTTTTCAGACCTCAATAACAAGGTTCAGGAAAGTGTCTCTGGAATTAAGGTGACTAAGTCTTTTGGTTACCAAGCGCAGGAGTCAGCTAACTTTGCTCAAGTTAATCAGATGACCTTTGATAAAAATATTATCAGCATGCGTTATAATAGTATGTTTTCACCAGTAACCCTACTTTTTGTAGGATCCAGTTATGTATTGACTTTGTTGGTAGGGGCCTATATGATAACAGCTGGTTTGGTAACTATTGGTAGTCTGGTAACCTTCATCACCTATTTGGATATGTTAGTTTGGCCCTTACAAGCTATTGGTTTTCTTTTTAATATTAGCCAGCGTGGTAATGTTTCCTATGACCGTATTTCAGAACTCTTAGAGCAAGAGAGCGATGTTGTAGAAAACGAGTCTCCACTTGATAAAATAGAAAACGGTCCTATTATTTATGATATCGATCATTTCCAATATGAGGATGAGGAAAATTTATCGGATATTCATTTTCAACTCAATAAGGGGGAAACCCTCGGTATTGTTGGTCAGACGGGTTCTGGCAAAACCACGCTTTTGAAATTACTCCTGCGCCAGTATGATGTAACGGTCGGCTCCATCAGTATCAATGGGCATAATATTAAAGATTATAGTCTATCTGATTTGCGTAGTCTGATGGGATACGTTCCTCAGGACCAATTTCTCTTTGCCATGACCATTTTAGAAAATATTAGTTTTTCCAATCCTGATTTAAGTTTAGAGCAGGTTGAAGCTGCCGCCAAACTCGCTCATGTTTATGCTGATATCATGGCAATGCCGGATGGTTTTGATACTCTTATCGGTGAAAAAGGTGTCTCCTTATCAGGTGGACAAAAGCAACGGATTGCCATAGCTCGGGCCATGATTATGAACCCAGAAATTTTGATTTTAGATGACTCTTTATCGGCAGTTGATGCAAAGACCGAACACGCTATTATTGACAATTTGAAAGAGAGCCGTCAGCAAAAGACGACAATCATCACTGCCCATCGTCTCAGCGCGGTTGTTCACAGTGACCTAATTCTAGTTATGAATAAAGGAAAGATTGTTGAGCGCGGTCGTCATGAGGAGCTTTTGGCCCAGAATGGATGGTACGCTCGCACCTATGAATCCCAGCAACTTGAAATGGAGGAAGCCTCTAATGAAAACTAAAGAGCCTATGAGTCAAAGACTTGTCTTTCGACGGTTGACGCACTATCTCAGCTCCTATAAGTGGCTGACAGTGGTAGCGCTCACCTTCCTACTTCTGACAACGGTTGTTCAGACCATCATTCCCTTGGTTGCTGAGTATTTTATTGACCATTATATCAAGCAGGTTAGCCAGCTTGCCCTTCTGATACTTTTAGGATACTTTCTACTCTATGTGTTACAGATGATTTTCTCGTATGTGGGAAATTATCTCTTTTCCAAGGTGGCTTATAGCATTGTCAGAGATATCCGTCAAGATGCTTTTGATAATGTCCAGCGTCTAGGGATGTCCTATTTTGACCAGACTTCTGCGGGTTCGATAGTCTCGCGCCTGACCAATGATACAGAGGCGATTAGTCAGATGTTCTCTGGTATCCTGTCTAGTTTCATTTCGGCTATCTTCATCTTTGCGACTACCCTTTATACAATGATTGTATTGGATATCCGCCTGACAGCTATTGTTGTCCTTTTTTGGCCTTTCATTTTTATACTGGTTAATCTTTACCGCAAGAAATCAATGACGGTCATTGAAACGACACGCAGTCTCCTCAGTGATATCAATACCAAACTATCAGAATCTATTGAAGGTATCCGAGTAATACAGGCCTTTCGACAAGAGGAGCGTCTCCAGGATGAATTTGAAGCTATCAATCAGGATCATCTGCGCTATGCTAATCGCTCGGTACTCTTAGACAGCATCTTCCTGCGTCCGGCCATGTCCCTACTGAAGCTTTTGGGCTATGTGGTCCTGATGGCCTATTTTGGCTTTACTTGGCAGACGATTGGTGTTACAGCTGGTCTCATGTATGCTTTTATTCAATACATCAACCGTCTCTTTGATCCTTTGATTTCAGTTACTCAGAATTTTTCAACCCTACAAACCTCAATGGTATCAGCTGGTCGGGTCTTTACCTTGATTGATCGTGATGATTATGAACCACAGCAAAACAATAATCAATCATTGGAGGTTAGTCGTGGTGGTATTGAATTTAAAAACGTATGTTTCTCCTATGATGGTGATCATCAGATTTTAGATAATATCAGTTTCAAGGTAAAACAGGGTGAAACCATCGCTTTTGTTGGGGCAACTGGCTCAGGAAAATCTTCAATTATCAATGTATTTATGCGTTTCTATGAATTTCAATCTGGTCAGGTACTGCTAGATGGTCATGATATTCGCGACTATTCTCAGGAAGAATTGCGCAAGTCAGTTGGTTTAGTGCTACAGGATCCTTTTCTCTATCATGGCACCATTAAATCTAACATTCGTATGTACCAAGATATCAGTGATCAGGATGTAGAAGCAGCGGCAGAATTTGTTGATGCGGATGACTTCATCAGACAATTGCCTCAGGGTTATGATGAGCCTGTTACCGAAAGAGGCTCGACTTTCTCAACGGGCCAGCGTCAACTCCTAGCCTTTGCAAGGACGGTTGCTAGTCAACCCAAGATTCTTATTCTGGATGAAGCTACTGCCAACATCGACTCTAAAACAGAAGATATCATTCAGACTTCTCTTAAAAAAATGCGTGAAGGGCGTACAACCATTGCCATTGCCCACCGTTTATCAACAATTCAAGATGCCAACTGCATCTACGTTTTGGACAAGGGGCACATTGTTGAAAGTGGAAACCATGAAGAACTTCTAGAGAAAAAAGGAATTTACTATAGAATGTACCAACTTCAAGCTGGTATGATGGAATAAGAAAAGCAGTTCTTTATAAATGAACTGCTTTTTTATATATTTTACCTAAATGAAATTAGTCTTCAGATTTTAGTTTGCGTGTTGCAATAAGACCAGCACCTACCATAACTAGAGCTGTACCGAGTGCAGTGATAGCTCCTTGCTTAGAATCACCTGTTGTTGGGAGGGATTCTTGTTTGCTTGGATTGGTGCTGCCCATACCAGCCTTAGTAAGGTCAGCAGTTTTTGGTGTCACTGTTGTTGTAGGTACAGTAGGAGTAGTGGCAGTTTGACCATTGCCTGCACCTGCGTTACCAGCATCTGGATCGGTGGTTGGATCGGTTGGATTGGCTGCTGGGTTATCACCAGCTTGGGGTGTTTCAGGAGTAGCCGCTGTAGCATTTTGGCTGACATAATGAAAGATTGTTCTTGGTAAGAATTTAACCTGCTGGCCATTGTAAGATAATACCCAGTTGCCGTCAGCGCCTTTAGCAGTAGTGAATCCACTGTCATTTCTGACATTGCTATTGCTACCGATTTCTAACATAGCATAGAACATATCACTTTCTGCACCAGTGCCGTTGGCAATTCCAACGCTCATTCCATCACCGCTGTTGGATAGAATACTGATAGCATGACCAAAGGCCTCTTCACCGGTACCGCTAGCAATATTAAAGTAATCAGCGAACCAGTTAAGTGCTAAATAATAAGCAGTTGCTTTATCAGACCCTAGTGACTGACCGTTAACAGTTGGCGTGATGGAGCTGAGTTGGTCTTGGTGACCATTTTCAGAATAGATAGTAACACCACTTGGAAAAGCAAGGCTTGTTTGGTGATCAATACCATTAACTTCACCAGCTTCTTCATTAGCACGCGCTTGAGCGAAGTCATTCATCAAAGTATTGGCATCTGGAACCGGAACACTGATACCGTTGATTTGACGTAATTCTTGTAAATATTCGTTCAAATATTGAGTGATAGCCGTTGGATTTGGAGTGTAGGCTTGATTAGGATCATCAACGGTGATATATTCATCGCGAGAACCATTATAAGTGATTTCTGTAACAGGTGCAGACTTGCTGGCGTTGTTCAAGGTAGTGTCAAAATCAACACTACCGTATTCAGAAGTATTCTCAGGTTTAGTATAAACACCTGCAGCTGAAGCAGGCTTATTATTAGTAGCAGTGTTGGTATTTTCGCTAGCAGCTGAAGCTGGAGCAGTCTGTGCTTGAGTAGTAGCAGGAGCAGCTTGCACAACAGGAGCATTAACTTCCGCTTGAGATGAAGCAACTGAATTTGCCGCAACCTCATTATTTACAGGAGTAGCAACAGAAGCTGTTTCAGTTTCAAAAACAGGTGTTTGATCTTCCTGAGCTGTTGTACCTGCTGTAGTTGTTTGTTGGGTTGCTATAGTTGTATCAGTGGCTTGAGAAGTTTCATCGGCTTGAACGGTTGTGCCAGCAGTTACAGCGACAGTTGCCGTAGCAAGGATAGCACCGCAGAGGCCTGCGAATTTTGTTCTACGTTTACTGAATGTATTCTTTTGCATAATACTTCCTATCTAATCTAAATTTTATTGTAACAGTGAAATATTTTATCACAGTTTCCCCAATTATCAAAACTCAAAAAAAGTTGTAAAATGCCTTTTTAACAAGGTTATGTCTCAAAAAAAGGAAGCATAATCCTTGTTAAATAAAGCAGATTATTCTATCTGCTTTCTATAAAAATTTTCCAACATGAGCTTAGATTAAAAAAATATGTCGAGTTTGTTACAGAATTTAAATAGGAAAACATAACCCCCAAAATGCTGATTTTATAGGTTTTACGCCCTTTTAATTGGCCAGTCACTTCTTTTTAACTGGAAAGTTATTCTATTTTGTAGCCCTTTTGTCAGAAAATTGGCTTGTCAGGCTCATTCATATTGATGTACTTAATACGGTTTATTGTTTATGTTTGCTAAAACATACAGTTTAGAGACCTTCAATGCGCTTAAGGCAGAGTCGGAATACAGTTCTGATGAGCTTAATTTTACTGTTAGCAATGACTTGGGTAATAACTCATGGTCTTGATGGTCTACTATATTAATTATAAGGTATCTTTTGAACCTACAGGTTTGCTCTTTATTGAGGGGAGCAATAGAATGGCTCTGTGCTGAGGAATAAATTTTTCTTTATCCCTACTGAGGGATATTCAGGAAGTTAAAGGGAAGAACAGTCTTTTTTTAAGTTAAATTGACTATTACTGATAGGGCTGGTAAAAAGATGTTTTTTCACTAACAAGATGTAGATTGGCTTACCATGGCATAAATAATGTCTCAAGTAGGTGAGGAGGGTATGGTAGAAAGTAATCTCGAAAAACTAAGATATCGCAATCGCTTTTCTTCTCTAGTTATAGCCAGCTATTTTATAGCGATAGAGAGTTTTTGTATTCTGTTCCTATCGCTCTTGGTAGATTTCTTGCTACTCTAGACAATCTTGAATTTCTGATTTATAATTTATTGTATCATTTCAAAGGGGCAAAATTCATTAACCTTGGGTGTTTCCTCAATCATTACCCTATTTGCTCTGCCCTTGTTTTCTTAAATGTGTTAATCAATTTATTTTATTAAGCGGACACTTAAGCTGATTTCAGCATCTGGACTTAGGTGTTTTTTGGTTAATTAGATGGAGTATCCTTCATAGAATCTCCAAAACCTCTTATTTTTTGATATAATGGAAATGATTTATTAGAAAGAATGAAGTAGGAATCACAATGTCTAAAATTAAAATTGTTACTGATTCATCAATTACAATCGAGCCAGAATTGGTCGAAAGTTTAGGAATTACTGTTGTGCCTCTATCAGTGATGATTGATGGTGTTGTTTACAATGATAATGACCTAAAAGACGAAGGGAAGTTCTTGCATTTGATGCGAGAGAGCAAGGAGCTGCCCAAAACCAGTCAACCACCGGTTGGGCTTTTTGCTGAGGTCTATGAAAATTTGGTCAAGGAAGGTGCAGAACACATCATCTCTATCCATATCACCAACAGCCTATCAGGTACCGTAGAAGCGGCTCGTCAGGGGGCCGTCATTGCTGGAGCAGATGTGACGGTTATTGATTCAACTTTTACAGATCAATCGATGAAACATCAAGTTGTTCAAGCCGCTATCTTAGCTGAACAAGGTGATAGCCTAGAGGAAGTTCTCGCTAAAGTTGAAGAAGTCCGTAAGAAATCTGAACTGTTTATCGGTGTGTCTACACTTGAGAATCTGGTTAAGGGTGGTCGGATTGGCCGCGTTTCAGGAATGTTATCATCATTGTTAAATATTCGTGTAGTTATGGAGCTTAAGAATGGTAATTTAAATCCGGTAGTCAAGGGTCGCGGTCATAAGACTTTTGTCAAATGGTTGGACAGCTTTATTGAACATGCCAAACAAAGACCGGTAGCTGAAATCGGTATCTCCTACTCTGGGAACCCCGACTGGGCCAATCAAATGAAAGAAAAGCTGGAAGTACTTCTAGCAGGAGATCATATTTCTGTCATGGAAACGGGATCGATTATTCAAACCCATACGGGTGAAGATGCTTTTGCAGTGATGGTTCGTTATGAATAAGCAAAAATTATTAGCACCAGCCTTTTTCATTTCTTGTCTTATAGTTTTTGCAGTCCTAATCAATCTTTTGCTTCCAAGGGCAGATGACAGCTTGTCGATTTCAGCTACCAACTCTCATAGTAAAATTAAATCTTTTCAGTATGTTGCTATTGGTGACTCACTGACCGAAGGTGTTGGTGATTCGACTGAACAGGGCGGTTTTGTTCCCATCTTATCGCGAGAATTAGAAACGGATTATCATTACAAGGTTACTTCAAAAAATTATGGAGTATCCGGCAATACTAGCAATCAAATTCTCAAACGAATGCAAGAGAAAACTAATATTCAAAAAGATTTGAAAAAAGCCGATATGATGACTGTGACTGTCGGTGGTAATGATGTTATGGCTGTCATCCGAAAAAATTTATCGGATTTGAGTGTCGACAGTTTTAAAAGACCTGCCGAAAAATATCAGGAATGCTTGCATAAGATTATCAAGCTGGCTCGTCAAGAAAATAAAGATTTGCCCATCTACATCTATGGTATCTATAATCCTTTCTATCTAAACTTTCCTGATATGACTGAGATGCAGGACGTTGTTAATAACTGGAATGAGAGTACTCAGACGGTTATAGATGAATATGATAATGTCTACTTCGTTCCTATCAATGATCAACTCTATAGGGGAATCGATGGGCAAGGAGGGATTACTGAGTCTACATCTGATGATCAGTCAGAGGTGATAAATGATGTCCTTTTTGAAAAAGACCATTTCCATCCTAATAACACAGGCTATCAAATAATGGCAAATGCTGCTTTGGAGAAAATCAATGAAACAAAGAAGAACT
This sequence comes from Streptococcus dentapri, assembly GCF_042649885.1. Classification (NCBI taxonomy): domain Bacteria; kingdom Bacillati; phylum Bacillota; class Bacilli; order Lactobacillales; family Streptococcaceae; genus Streptococcus; species Streptococcus dentapri. The sequence goes on from NZ_JBHSAC010000045.1 coordinate 13,880, forward strand.
GGTAAAAAAAACGTATGGAAGTGGGGCTTTCTAGCTCTACTTGCCTTTAATATTGCTCTTGTTGGGGTGGTCTTGCTGAGAATTGGAACTCTAAAGGAAAGCACTGGTCATTCTCCCTCTACTGCCGTTAGCCAATCAGATGTCAAAGTTGGAACCTTCACCTCATCGCGCGATGAGGTGAATAGTACGGTAGCTTCATATTTGGAGCAGTATCAAACGAAAAATAACAGCTATAGTTTTACAGCAACCTCAAGTGATGTCCTGTTTGAGGGAACTTATACCTTACTAGGCTACAATGTGCCCTTATATGTCCACTTTACACCAGTCGTTCTTGATGACGGTAGTATTCAGCTTGATGTTAGCTCTGTATCAGCCGGTACCCTGTCTCTGCCTGTATCGGATGTCTTGAAATTTATAGCTTCGAGCTATGATCTTCCTAGTTTTGTTGAAGTGGATAGTAAGAAGTCAGCTATTATCTTAAACCTTCCCAAAATGGATAATGAGGCAGGAATTTATGTCAAGGCTACAGACTTTAACTTGGTGAATGACCGAATAAGCTTTGATATTTATAAGAAAAAGGGCTAAAATTAACGTTTTCTACTTGACCTAGCTAGGAAAATTAGATATGATAGTTTCTGTTAAGGTCGTAAGTATAACTTACAGGCTTAATAATATTTGGAGGATTAGTGAAATGGCTAATAAACAAGATTTGATTGCAAAAGTTGCAGAAGCAACAGAACTGACTAAGAAAGATTCAGCAGCAGCAGTTGATGCTGTATTCGCTTCAATTGAAGGCTTCCTTTCAAAAGGTGAAAAAGTTCAATTGATCGGTTTCGGTAATTTTGAAGTTCGTGAACGTGCAGCTCGTAAAGGCCGCAACCCACAAACTGGTGCTGAAATCAAAATCGCAGCTTCAAAAGTTCCAGCATTCAAAGCTGGTAAAGCTCTTAAAGACGCAGTTAAATAAGAAAGATTTCTTAATAACTAGATAGGCTGGGACAATTTCCCAGCTTTTCTTTTCAATCTTTAATTTAATATAGAAGTGCAAAAAGCAGATGGAAAAGACACTTATTATCGTAGTGATTATTTTAGTCTTATTTTCGCTTCTTAAGTTTGTAATCTTTGGTTATATGCTTAAAATGTTCAAGCCCAAAGAAATGACAGAAGAAGAAAAGGCTGAATTTGATAAAAAAATGGATGGCGATGAAGAAGAGGATGATGATACTGATTTTGATTCGCTAACCTAATTAATAAAGCTCGGGGCTGTTAGCTCCGGGCTTTAATTAGTTGTAGAAGGTTTTATTTGAACTGACCGCGTTTATAAGAGTTATTGTAGACTTCAAAGTCGTGGTCATGCAGGACCGTCGCTGCCTCCGCAGGCCAGTTGGGATTGCGAATGAGACCGCGCCCTACTTCGATGAGGTCAGCTTGCTCGGTCTGCAATAGGTATTCTCCCAGTTCTGGAGCATTTAGCAATCCAACTGCACTGACGGGAATAGAGACAGCTTGCTTCATATGATTGGTGTAGGGGGCTTGATAACCGCTATAAATGGGAATGTTGGGTTGGAGTTCCATCAATCCACCAGTTGAAATATCCAGACAGTCGATACCATCTCTTTCTAACCAGCGTCCGATAGTTTGCCAATCAGTGATGGTGTTTTGCTGACCAGTCTCATCATAAGCTGTCATTGATAGTCTAATCCAGATAGAACCCGCAAAGGCATCTTTGATGGCAGGCAGCATTTCTCCTACTATACGGTAGCGGTTTTCTAAACTGCCACCGTAAGCGTCCAAGCGATGATTGCTCAGTGGTTCTAAAAATTGATTGATAAGGTAGCCGTGGGCGCCATGTAATTCGATCATATCAAATCCGGCTTCTTGAGCACGCCCAGCCGCTGTTACAAATGATTTCTGAACACGTTTAATATCTTCCAGTGTCATTTCACGGGGTTTACCATAATTATCATTATAGGCAAGGGCGCTTGGTGCTATTTTATCAAGAGCATCTTGTGCCTTATGTCCACCGTGGCCTAATTGAACGCCTACCTTAGCACCTAGAGAGTGTAGCTCGTCGACGAGCTTTTTTAAACCTAGAATATGCTCATCGCTCCAGATACCCAAATCATTTTTGGTCAGACGACCATCTGGTTCGACCGCAGTAGCTTCCAAGATAATTAACCCAGTTTGACCAATAGCGCGTGCTCCATAGTGGGCATGATGAAAAGGAGTTACCTTACCGTCTTCTTTTTCAACAACATACATACACATAGGTGGCATGACAACTCGGTTTTTTAGAGATAATCCTGCTATCTGAGCAGGTGATAATAATTTAGACATGACAGACCTCCTTGTTTTTTTATGTTCATATTATAGCAAAAAGGTTTAAAGAGAAGTGTAAAAAAACTAGACTGCTCTTAAGCAAGTCCAGTTTTCTATGAGGTATTAGTTCATATATTTGAGCTGGCCTCGGAAATCTTCCAATGTCTCATAACCCTTATCAGCCATGATATCTTTGAGTTCCTTGGTGATTCGCTCAAAAATAGCAGGACCTTCTTGATGGAGGGCTGTTCCGATCTGAACCATGCTAGCTCCGCAAAGGATGTGCTCAAAAGCATCGCGACCAGATTTGACACCTCCGGTACCAATAATCTGGATAGATGGATTTAAACGCTGATAGAAGGCATGGACATTAGCTAGAGCTGTCGGTTTGACATAGTCACCGCCAATACCGCCAAAGCCGTTTTTAGGTTTGATGACAACAGCTTCATCGTCAACTACCAAACCATTACCGATAGAGTTAATACAATTAACAAAGGCTAGCGGAAATGTATTAAAGACAGCAGCAGCTTGATCAAAGTGGACAATATCAAAATAAGGTGGTAGTTTAACGCCTAGAGGCTTTTTGTAGTAAGAGAAGACCTGACTTAGGATTTCTTCTGTTGTTTCAAAATCATAGGCAATCTGTGGTTTACCAGGAACATTGGGACAGGAGAGGTTCAGCTCAACCAAGCCTTGATAATCAGATGCCTGAACCTGCTTAAGAATTGTGTGAGTTTCTTTTTGAGACATACCAACCAAGGATAAAAAGTGGTTCTTAGTGTCAGCTTGCTTTTGTAGCTCAGTGACATAATCAAGATAATAGTTGAAGCCCTTATTAGGCAATCCCATGGAATTGATGGAACCCAAATGTGTATCGGCGTAGCGGGGTTCGGGGTTACCTGTGCGTGCTTCCAAGGTTGCGGTTTTGGTAACGAAGGAACCGGCTGCCGAAGCCTCAATTTCAGCTAACTCCTCACGTGTCATGCAGTATACACCGGCTGCATTCATAAGGCAGTTACCAAAGTTAAAATCAGCAATTTTTGTAGCAGTTGAAATCATAATTCTCCTTGGTAGATGTAGATGTTTTGATTATTCTACTATGACAGAAGAGAAAAAGCAACTCTTTTTTACTTGCTCAGCTGAATGTTCGTTATTCTCTCTAGCGAAGAAAAGATTTTTTAATGTAGGACTAGCTTTTTTAAGCTATTTTCGGTAAAATGATAAGGGTAAACGGTCTGAGGCCGAAAATGTAAACAGGCTATAAGCTTGGAATTTTAGAAGGAGAATTGTAATGGTAAAATTGGTTTTCGCTCGCCACGGTGAGTCAGAATGGAACAAGGCTAACCTATTCACTGGTTGGGCTGATGTGGATCTTTCTGAAAAAGGGACTCAGCAGGCTATTGATGCTGGTAAGTTGATTAAAGAAGCTGGTATTGAATTTGATGTTGCTTTTACATCTGTTTTAAAACGTGCTATCAAGACAACCAACTTAGCTTTGGAATATTCTGACCAGCTTTGGGTACCGGTTGAAAAATCATGGCGTTTGAATGAACGTCACTACGGTGGTTTGACAGGACAAAACAAGGCAGAAGCTGCTGAAAAATGGGGAGATGAGCAAGTTCATATCTGGCGTCGTTCATACGACATATTGCCACCAGACATGGCTAAAGATGATGAGAATTCAGCTCATACAGACCGTCGTTACGCACATTTGGATAACTCAGTTATTCCAGATGCTGAAAACTTAAAAGTCACTTTGGAGCGTGCACTTCCATTCTGGGAAGACAAAATTGGTCCAGCTCTTGTTGATGGTAAAAATGTTTTCGTTGGTGCCCACGGTAATTCAATCCGTGCCCTTGTGAAACATATCAAGGGTCTTTCAGATGATGAAATCATGGATGTTGAAATTCCAAACTTCCCACCATTGGTATTTGAATTTGATGAACACTTGAATGTTACTGCTGAATACTATCTTGGTGACAACTAAAGGAGGCTGGGACAAAAGTCCTGCCTTTTTGTTTTGCTCTAGCTTTACCAAATTAATGCAAGGATTGATTGGCAGTCCTTATCCCTTGCTAGACAAATGATAGCGGCCAACCTAATCAATTGTCCTACTCTTTTTTATGTAATTTTCAGTCCGTTTCTTAGTGATTGATTCCCTGGTTCTATTTAAGTTTCTGCCTAAATAAAGAGATACTTTATGAGATAAATTTCTATAAAGTCTCCGATAAAGACAGGTTTTTTTCCTTGAATTATGATAAAATAATGGCAATAGATTATTTGAAATGAGGAGAGTATGAGATTAAGAGAACTGTTGCCAAAATTATCTAAAAAAGAAAGGGTCCTGCCTAAAAAAAAGAAGAAAACATTGACTAGGAAAGCAAAAAAAACTGGATTTTTATCTAGTATAACGAGTCGTCTCTATATTATTTTTGCTCTAGTCTTAATGCTTTTGGCTGTTTTAATTGGACGTCTGGCCTATATGCAAGTCAGTAATAAGGATTTCTATCTCAGTAAATTAAATAAGCAGACAACTTACACGGTTAGGCAATCTTCTGAACGCGGCCAGATTTATGATGCTACTGGCCAGCCTTTGGTTGATAATGAAAAGAAGACAGTTGTTACCTATACGCGCAGCAATAAAGTTACTGCTGAGGATATTCGCAGTGTTGCCAAGGAGCTATCAACAATGGTTGATTTGACTGAAACCAAGGTCAGCAAGCGTGAGAAGAAGGACTATTATTTAGCCGATCCAGATAATTATAAGGCGATTGTTGACAAACTGCCAGACAAAAAGAAATATGATAGCTACGGCAATAGTTTGACGGAATCAGATATTTATAAAAATGCTGTTGATGCTGTTCCGAATAGCAAAATTGATTACTCCGAGGATGAGTTGAAACAGGTCTATATTTTCAGCCAGATGAATGCGGCTTCTAATTTCAGTACAGTTTATCTGACGACAGGAGATTTGACAGAGGATCAGATTGCCTATATCACGGCTAATAAATCGGACCTTCATGGTATCAGTATTGGTTCAGACTGGAATCAGCATGTCACAACCTCTTCCTCCTCGCTATCAGATATTATTGGTACTCTCTCTAGTGAAAAAACAGGACTTCCTCAAGAAAGTGCTGATGAATATTTAGCTAAGGGTTACTCCTTGAATGACCGTGTAGGGACTTCTTATTTACAAAAGCAATATGAGGATGACCTGCAAGGAACACGGACAACAACTAAAATCAATGTCGACAATGATGGTAATGTGGTTAGTCACAAAACCACTGCCCGAGGAAGCAAGGGAAATAACCTCAAGCTAACTATTGATTTGAATTTTCAAAATGGTGTCGAAGGAATCCTCAATCAGTATTACAGTCAGGAAATTGCTTCTGGATCCGCAGCCAATTCCGAAGGTGTTTATACGGTTGCGCTGAATGCTGATACGGGTGCCGTGCTTGCAATGGCAGGGCTTGCACATGAAAAAGGAACTGGCGAAACCAGTTCAAATGCTTTGGGAACAGCCACCAACGTCTTTGTACCAGGATCTGTTGTTAAGGGAGCAACTTTGACGGCAGGTTGGGAATCAGGTGTTATTTCTGGTAATCAAACACTAGTTGACCAATCTATCAATGTTGATGGCTCTAACCCTATTACATCATGGTTTACTGGAAATGGAACGCGCTCAATTACAGCAACGCAAGCCTTAGAGTATTCCTCCAATACTTACATGGTTCAAGTGGCTCTCAAAATGATGGGACAAGACTATTACCCAGGAATGACGCTGAGCGATGAAAATGTAGATTCAACGATGACAGCTCTGCGTGCAACCTATGCCGAATATGGTATGGGAACGACAACAGGTATTGATTTGCCAAATGAGTCAGCCGGTTATACATCAGATGATTATAAGCCAGGGAATGTTTTGACTGAAGCCTTTGGTCAATATGACAGTTATACCCCATTGCAACTAGCGCAATACGCTGCGACAGTTGCCAATGGTGGCAGTCGTATTGCTCCCCATCTAGTATCAGGTATTTATGGCAATAATGAAGATGGTGGATTGGGTGAGCTGACTCGTTCGGTGGATACTCAGGTTCTCAACAAAGTTAATATCTCTGATGAGCAGATGGGCTTAATTCAACAAGGTTTTCATGATGTAGTCAATAGTTCAGATGCCTATGCTACAGGTAAGAGCATGGCTAGTTCATCTATCAATATCTCTGGTAAGACAGGGACAGCCGAAACCTTCTCAACAGATGATAATGGCAATAGTACCGCAACGGTAAACCTCAATGTTGTAGCTTATGCAACAGCCAACGACGGTACTAGGGTGGCAGTTGCCGTCATGTATCCACATGCAGCTTCTTCAGATTCTAAGGCCCACCAATATATTGCCCGTGATATCCTAAATCTTTACCAATCCATGTATGGTGGTAATCAAGGCTAAGTATTTTGATGATGATAAAGAGGCTGAATTTTATCTCAGCCTCTTTATCTGGTTATCTTTCTATAAAAAAGGAGACTAATTTGTTATATCCAACCCCTATTGCTAAACTAATTGATAGTTTTTCTAAGCTGCCAGGAATTGGGACAAAGACGGCAACGCGTTTAGCCTTCTATACCATTGGAATGTCCGATGAGGATGTCAATGACTTTGCCAAGAACCTTTTGGCAGCTAAGCGAGAATTGACCTATTGCTCTGTTTGCGGCAATCTGACAGATGAAGATCCTTGTGCTATTTGTAGCGATGAAACTCGTGATAAATCCGTCTTATTGGTAGTAGAAGAGAGCAAGGATGTGACAGCCATGGAAAAGATCCAAGAGTACCGGGGACTTTACTATGTTCTGCACGGTTTGATTTCCCCCATGAATGGGGTAGGTCCAGATGATATTAACCTCAAGTCGTTGATTAACCGTTTAAGAGATGATCAGGTGGAAGAAGTTATTATTGCAACCAATGCAACGGCAGATGGTGAGGCAACCTCTATGTATATCTCACGTATTCTGAAACCAGCTGGCATTAAGGTGACTCGTCTTGCACGTGGTCTTGCTGTTGGCAGTGATATTGAATACGCTGATGAAGTAACCCTCTTACGGGCGATTGAAAATAGGACGGAGTTATAGTCGATTGACATGATAACTAGTTTATCTCACCTCTAAAAGAGAAAATATAAAAAGCAGCCTTTCTTGAACTGCACCCCAATCGTTAGATTTATTCTCTAACTTTTTGGGGCAGTACATCTACGGAGTGCTGTTTTTTATATACCATTTTAAAATAAATTGTTATCTCAGCCACAAAAAGTTTATAAAAGAGAGATCTATTTTTTCCAGTCAGCTTCGGTGTGGCGATCTGTTTTTTTTCTGCATTTTTAGTTTTAGAGCAACTGCTTTGAAATTGTTGAATTCTGGGAGACCAAAATTAACTTCAATAGTCTGATTAGAAATAGTCATATAGTGGAAGGGATATTCATAAATAAAACTTCAAAGAAATAAGGATAATCTTTAAAAAAATTATACCCTATAAGCTGCAGCCTTTCTTTAGTAGATTGACTGTCATAATGGACTGTTCAAAAAATTGAGAGATAGCTGCTAGCAGGATTTTTAGATAACCTTTCTTGTTGCCAAAGTTGAGATAGAGAAGTTCCATGGGTAACGCAGTATTTTTGTGCCACAGTGCGAATTGACAAACGCTCGCTTCCCTGTTTTTGAATTTCAGAACCTCTGGTCTCAATTAAGTTTTTTGAGCAGTTCGGTGTCCCTTTTCATAGACGCTCCTTGATTAAAGATCACTTTGTATTCCATTCGGACACCAAAAGTGCAAACTGTCTACTTTTGATGTCAACTATTATAAGGACACTGAACAAGCAGTCCACATACAATACAGAAAAACTAATTGCATAAAAGCGCTTTCCTTTCTGTTCTATTACCGGGAGCAGTGTTATGATTTGCTTAGCCTTGTTTACAGTTCATCTAGGGTTGACAAAAAAGATTATAGCGAGTAATATGTTAAGCATCTTAACAAAATAGGGTGATATTATGATAGAAAAATTAGAAATATTCAGTCAACATTTACGAGAGTTCATGAGGAAATATCAGAAACTTGAGCAGTATCAACACGATGTTAAAGGTAGTGACCTAAATATGGCTGAAGTTCATATCTTGGTTTTGGTGGGACGGTTTCCAGATATTCATCTTTTTCAGCTGGCTGAGCAGCGTCAGATTTCTCGTAGTGCGGTCACTCAGTTGGTCAATAAGCTGACAGCTAAAGATTATCTTAGGAAAGAAGTCTCAGACGATAAAAAAAGTGCCTATAAACTTATTTTGACGACTAAAGGTGAGAAAATATATGATTACCATAATAAACAGCATGCCTTTCTCAATGAAAAGTTGGGTAATATTTTGATGGGCTATCCTGATGATTTTATAGAAAGAGTAGAACAATTGATGGTTGAGATCGAAAAAGTTTGGGAAGAACTTTATCAAAAGAACCAGAAAGGCTGGGATTGATGACCATTACAATTATCAGTGATAACGAATTGACAGACTGCCCATTTGATATTGTCATTCGTCAACTTAAACCTTTGGCACTCTATAAGATAGAGATGACCTTGTTTAATTATTATAATATCAATGCTCCTATGACCTTGGACTGTGATATTCCATGGAAGTCCTACGGTTACTATTATTCAGATCATCAAGGGAGTATTTCAGTTAATCAGACGATTTGTCAGGAAGGCTCTTATCAGGGTCAGAGCAATATGGGGCTATTTTTTAACAGTAGACCGCAAGAGTTGAAAAAAGTAAACAAGCTTGGCGTTTGGAGGACATCCCATTACATCGTGATTTTGAGATATTAGTAGAGATATTTGATGAGAGAGGCGAAAAAATTGATGACTATAAATTTCACCGCTATTATCAACTGCCACATGTTCAATTTAAAAACATTAACTTCTCAAAAACCAGAGCAAGGCTCTTTTATCCTAAAGAAGGGCAAAATCTTCCGGCCATTATTGTTTTGAGTGGCAGTGATGGACGTATTGAAAAAGCTCAGAATATAGCCCAGTTGTTAGCTAATAGGGGCTTTGTCACCTTAGCCCTTTCTTATTTTGGTTTATCAGGAATACCAACTCATTTAGATCGTATTGCGCTTGAAACGGTAGAAGAAGGCGTACACTATTTAATTTCTTTACCGCAGGTAGATAGAAATCGTATTGGACTTTACGGACGATCTAAGGGGGCTGAAATGGCTCTGTGCGCAGCTTCTGTAATACCAAATTTTAAATGCCTTGTCGTCAATTCACCTTCCTGCGCGGTCATGGAAGGACTTAAAAGATTTAAAAATTCAGGTCATTCATCTTGGACTTATAAAGGAAAAGAGCTTCCTTTTACCAAGTTTTCACTCAGCGACTTTATCAAGGGAAAGGTTTATGGACGACCAATTGTCCATTATTATAAAAACAGTTTCATTTCGATTGAGAAAGTGAAGGCTCATTTACTTATGATTGGCACTAAAGAGGATGAAATTTGGCCAGCTGTCCAGTCTATTGAACAGTTGAAAAGGCGCTGGCAGTCAAGTTATTCCTCCCAAGAATATGAATTGCAAACCCTCATTTTAGAAAACAGCGGTCATATGTTAACGGTTGCCTATCAACCTAATAATCGTTATAAGAAGTTTGCTTGGCAAAACCTTCTGGCAGACAGTCAGCAATCTTGGCAGGCTACATTATCTTTCTTTTCAAACTATCTTTAAGCCTTAGTGGCCTTTGAAAGTCCTTTTGAATTATGATATGATAGGGAGCGGTAAAAATATTTTAGTTAGAAAAGAGAACTTATGTCTAAGCAAACATTAGTTTTACTATATGGTGGGCGTTCTGCAGAACGTGAAGTATCGGTGCTTTCAGCCGAAAGTGTCATGCGGGCGGTTGATTATGAGCAGTTTTCAGTTAAAACTTATTTTATCACGCAGACAGGGGATTTTATCAAGACACAGGAATTTACAACTTGCCCAGCTGCTGATGAAAAGCTGATGACGAACGACACAACTGATATCAGCCCTCGTATTAAGCCCAGTGATATCTATGAGGAAGGAGCGGTTGTCTTTCCAGTTCTACACGGGCCAATGGGTGAGGACGGCTCTATTCAGGGCTTTCTAGAGGTTTTGAAGATGCCTTATATCGGAACTAATATTTTATCTTCTAGTGTTGCTATGGATAAGATTACAACCAAGCAGGTTTTAGAATCAGCTGGAGTCCCCCAAGTAGCCTATGTGACTTATATGGAAGGTGAGGATTTGAAGGCTAAGATTGCTGAAACTGATAGCAAGCTTAGTTATCCGGTTTTTGTCAAACCGGCTAACATGGGTTCATCTGTCGGTATTTCTAAGGCTGGTAATGGGGCTGAGCTGCATTCAGCTATTGAATTAGCTCTAAAGTATGATAGCCGTATCCTTATTGAACAGGGTGTTGTTGCGCGTGAAATTGAAGTTGGTATCTTGGGCAATTCTCAGGTGAAAACAACATACCCAGGTGAAGTTGTTAAGGATGTTGCTTTTTACGATTATCAAGCTAAATATATTGATAATAAGATCACCATGGATATTCCAGCGCATGTTTCTGGGGATGTTGTTAAACGTATGAGATATTATGCGGAAATAGCCTTTCGTGCGATTGGTGGTTGTGGTTTGTCACGCTGCGATTTCTTCTTGACAGAAGAAGGGAAAATCTATCTCAACGAGCTCAATACTATGCCTGGATTTACCCAGTGGTCAATGTATCCTCTACTTTGGGAGAATATGGGGTTGGGCTATTCTGAACTCATCACAGAGCTCATCCGCCTAGCTCAAGAAATGTTTTATAAACGTGAAAATCACTTGCTATCATAGTGCTCTTAAATAATAAACACAAACACTTTGAATTGCACCTCAAAAGTTAGAGATGAAATCTAACTTTTGAGGTGCTTTTTCTGATGAAATTAAATTATGAAGATGAAATTCAAATCTATCGCTTAAGATAGAGAGGTTATATAATTAAACAATTAACCAGTCAATTCCCAGTCCGATACGAAGAGGCATCAGATAGACTTTATCTGACAAGTTCTACGATGAAATGGCATTTCAAGTGACATTATAGGGTTTTGGGGGATATCTTTTAATGGCTGAGGAATCCTTGGACGTGTGGCATAGGTATCGCTAGTTAGAGAGGGAGTTAGAGATTTGCAAGGAGTCTTAAGCGCTATATGAACAGGAGAAGCCATAGGCTTCTCTTTTTTAGTGCAACTGGTTTGACATTATAGACTGATTGGTCTATAATAAAGAAAATTTAGGAGAAGTAGGATGAAAAAAGAGTTAAAGACCAAGTTAACTCAGGAAAGGATTATTGAGGCGGCCCTGATTGAATTTTCCCAAAAAGGCTATAAGGCCTTTGGCATCAATGAACTTTGTAAGAAACATAGTATTTCAAAGGGCGTTCTCTATCACAATTTTTCTGGGAAAACCGAGCTCTATCTAGCCTGTGTCAGGGAGAGTTTCCACAAGGCTGTGTCTATGATTCGTGGAGAGTCGGGCGATGTACCCAGTCTGGCAGACTATGTGGAGCGCCGACATCGTTTTAGTAAAGACTTTCCTTACCATAGTCATGTCTTCTTTGAGGCTTGGATGACAGCTCCAAGGGAAATTGCGGAAGAAGTGGAAAAGGAAAAAGCTGTCTTTGAACAGTTGAATCAGCAGGTTTCAGAAAGGTTGCTGTCTGAGTCCACTCTTAAAAATCAGATTAGCCATTCTCAGGCCATGGATTATCTGGCTTTTATCCAACAATTGTTCAGAAGCTACTATTTATTGGCAGAGTCGGATAATAATCTATTAGATTTTGCTGAAAAATACGAAATGACTCTTAATAAAGTACTGGATTTAATGATTTATGGTATTTTAAAAGACGATAAGGAGAAAGGAGGGATTCATGATTAGAAGTCCAGTATGAGGGCCTATCCTCGAAATAAAAAGAAAATTAGATTATATACAATATTAGGAGAAAAATTATGTCGAAAAAATATTCATGGTTGTCCATTTTAGCAGGTGTTTTATCTATTCTGGCAGGTCTATATCTGTTGGTTAATCCTGCTCTAAGTCTTTTATCTTTTGCTTTCTTGTTTGCTTTGATCTTTATGATCAACGGGATTTCTGAAATCATCAAATTCTTTACAGCAGATGAAAAAAGTGGCTGGGATCTTTTTAGTGGTATTATGACCGTATTGCTGTCCTTCTGGCTCTTCTCAGGAAGTTTCCTTGAAAAAGTGACCTTTATTCCTTTCATCTTTGCTTTCTGGGCTCTCTTTACAGGTATTTCAAAAACCATCATGAGTTTTCAGGTTAAAAAAGTGGACAAGAAGTTGGGCAACACCCTTCTTTGGACTGGTATTTTAGGAATTATTGCCGGTATCATCATGATGGGTCACCCACTTATGACAGGTATCTTTGTGACCTATACCATAGCTTTTGTCTTTATCTATCAAGGGATTGCAGCTATCATTCTTTACTTCAAATCTAAAAAAGCATAAGATAGAAAAGTTCCAATATGGAGAAAGTGAAAAATCTCCTCTTTAACAAGGTGACTATCGGGCCATCCTGCTCTTTATGCAACTGGTTTGGCTCTTACTATTTTTCTATCAATTAATAGCTATTCTACTGTTATTACAGCTATTTTTGGAGTTGTCAGTTTTATCATGATTTTGGCAGTAGTCAGCTCCAAGGATAATCCGGTATACAAGATTGGTTGGATTATCTTGATTGGTCTTTTGCCCATGTTTGGAACCCTTCTTTATTTAATTTCCGCATGGATATTCTCTGGAATGCCAAGAACTATGTTTACATCTTTACCCCTTATCTGATTATCGACCATGAAATGACCCTTGCTTTAACCATGGCGGCCAAAAGAGGAGTGGACGTGCGCTTAGTGGTACCAAAAGTCCCGGATAAGCAGGCCGTCTACACCCTGACCGAATCTTATTTCCGCCCGCTTTTGGAAGCAGGAGTTCGTTTGTACCGCTACACACCAGGCTTTATCCATGCCAAGAGCTATCTGGTAGATGATAAGGTTGGTGTAGTCGGCACCATCAACATGGACTACCGCAGTCTCTATCTGCACTTTGAATGCGGCACCTTCCTCTATCAAGTGGATGCTCTTAAGGACTTGAAACAAGACTACCAAGAAACCTTTGCGGTCAGCGAAGAGGTTCATTTGGATGAGCTGGGAGAAGGCTTGCTTAAGCGGACTGGTCAGGCTGTTTTGAGAGTCTTGAGTCCACTCTTTTAGGAGAAAATTCTATGAAACCAACCTTCAAAAAAAAGAAACCCCTGCAGGTTTTGTGGCATATTATCAAGGTGACTCATTTTTCCAAGTTCATCCTGTCCTTTGTCTGTTACCTCTTTTTAGCAGCCTTAATTTTGTTTTTTACCGAACCAGCCATCAAGACTTTCGGTGACAGCATTTGGTATTGCTTCGTTACCTCGACTACTACAGGCTATGGGGATATTGTGGTGACAACCGCCATTGGCAGAATTGTCAGCGTTATCCTAGCTCTCTACGGCCTTCTCTTTTTTGGCTGTCTGTCAGGGATTGTGGTGACCTATTATATGGAAATGAACAAGCTCTTACCGCAGGAGGATGATCAGAAGTGATGAAAAAACAAAATCTTATTATCTTGCTTTCTGGTTTCTGCCTGAGCAGTCTGATTGCCTTGATTGCCTTTCTCTTTTTGATGGCTGAAAAATTTGGCAGTCATCTGCTTTGGGAAAGCTGGGGACATTCTCTGCCCTTTCCCATCCTCTATAAGGGCCTTTTGCTCTTGATTGGCGGTCTTTTGGTCTTTGCCTTCAAGCGAAAGTGGGGCAGTCTTCCAAGAACCAGTCATGAGCTGATGGAGGAGCTGAAAGAGCATCAGACAGTCAACTACCGCCATACTTGGCGCAGCCTACTTCTGGCTCTCATCATCCTTGTCTTGGGAGCAGGAGTGGGGCCCGAGGCTCCTTTGTTGGGCGCAGTCATTGCTTACTCGATTTGGCAGGCGGATAAATTGCGTTATCTGGAGGCCAATGCAGAGCAGCTCAAGCAAGGAACGCTCAAGGATAGGCTAGTGAGGCTCTTGCATCCCAGTCAATACCTTTTGACCTACCCAGCCAGCCAGAAAGGGACGGATAAGAAGAAGCGCCTGTTCTTCATCATCAATGGTCTGATTATTTTTGTCCTTCTGATGCGGATGACGGCGCAGCCTTCTTTTATTACCAAGTTGGGAGACAGTCAGTGGCAGGTTAAGGAATTAATTTTACTGTTACCATTGATGCTTTATGGCTTTCTTTTTGGCAAGGCCTATCACTGGCTAATCAAGAAGCTCAAAAGGCATTTGAGGAAATTGTCAATGCCTCTTATTGGGAAAATCTTGATAGGTGCAGCTGCTATCTTTGGAATTGCTGTCTTTGCTCCCTCCTTGCTCTTTTCTGGCCAGCATGCCATGCATCTGGTTGTGGATATGGGCATGAAGCTGCCAGCTCTTGTCCTGATTGGCTTGTCCCTCATCAAACTGCTCTTTTTAGAGGTCTGTCTGGAAACCGGCTGGACTGGTGGGGATATTTTTCCCATTACCTTTGCTAGTATCTTGCAGGGCTTTGCCTTCGCCCAGTTCCTGCCAGGCTACGATCCCCTCTTTGTCGTTTTGGTTGTCAGCCTCTCCTTGGCGGTTACCTTACTAGGAAAGGAGTGGCTGGCGGGTATCTTTATCTCCCTCTTTTTCCCACTTAAACTCTGGCCAGTCGCTCTTATTTTGATTTTCATTTTACAATGGTTGGGTAAAAAAGTGAAAGTAGAAGACGCCCATGCCGAGAATTAATCAATAGCGATTGCTCTATGGTCTTTGGGCTTCTGTGTATCTTTCATTTTATGCTTCTTTGAATTAGTTACTTTTCATTATCCATCATGTGGGATTTTTGTATACTCAAAAAGTTCTATATTGCTTCCATGGATGTCACTTCCACAAAAATTATAGAACCAAGAAAAATTGTCCTTATTTATGGTATAATAAAATTCAATGCTGGGAAGAAAAAGGTGGAAAGAGAGCTTATGATTAAGACTGCTGCAAAGCCTGAACGCGTGATCTTAGTTGGTGTTGAATTGCAGGAAACTGATAATTTTGAAATGTCCATGTCTGAACTGGCTAGCTTGGCAGAGACGGCTGGAGCTCAAGTTGTTACTAGCTATTGTCAAAGGCGTGAACGCTATGATAGTCAGTCTTTTGTTGGTTCTGGTAAACTTCAAGAAATTTCCGCTAGAATTGAGGCGGATGAGATTGATACAGTTATTGTTAATAATCGTCTAACGCCACGGCAAAATACCAATTTAGAAGCAGCTTTTGGGGTGAAGGTTATTGATCGGATGCAGTTAATCTTGGATATTTTTGCCATGAGAGCTCGCAGTCATGAGGGTAAACTGCAGGTTCACTTAGCCCAGCTCAAATATATGTTACCACGTTTAACAGGTCAAGGGGTCATGCTCAGTCGTCAGGCTGGTGGTATTGGTAGTCGTGGGCCGGGTGAAAGTCAGCTAGAACTCAATCGCCGCTCTATTCGCAATCAGATTGCTGATATTGAGCGTCAGTTAAGGACAGTGGAGAAGAATCGGTCTACCCTGCGCAAGAAACGCATGGATTCATCAATCTTTAAAATTGGTCTGATTGGCTACACTAATGCTGGCAAATCAACCTTGATGAATTGCTTAAGTGATAATCGGCAGTATGAAGCTGATGAACTTTTTGCTACCTTGGATGCAACCACCCATCAGATTTATCTCAAAGATCGCTTCCAAGCAACGCTGACTGATACGGTTGGCTTCATCCAAAATTTACCAACTGAGTTGGTAGCTGCCTTTAAGTCGACTTTAGAAGAGAGCCGTAATGTGGATTTGTTCCTACATGTCATTGACGCTAGTGATCCTAATCATGTTGAGCATGAAAAAATTGTTGTCGATATTCTCAAAGAATTGGGAATGTCGGAAATTCCCCGACTAGCTGTTTACAATAAGATGGACCAGACAGAGCATCTCGTAACGACTGCTTTCCCCAATATTCGTTTGTCTCTCAAGGATGAAATGAGTCGGAAAACTTTACGTCAACAGATTTTAGATGAAATTGAGCATATCTTTCTTCCCTTTTCAATTAAGGTGAGTAAGGACAAGCTCTACAAACTTTATGAGTTAAGCAAAATTGCCTTGATTGATCCTTATCATTTTGAACGTGATGATGAAGTGATCACAGGTTTTATCGCTGAAAAAAACAAATGGAGATTGGAAGAATTTTATGACTGATGTGATGGAATTGGCTCTCAAATATGGTGGTTTCACGAGTTTAGATAAAGTTTATTTGACCAATGTTTTAGCGCAGTTGAGCCCAGAAGCTCAGTTGCTTTTTGTAACGCCTCCTCCTAGTGTTCTCAATGCCTATTTTTCGGAAATCTATCAAAAGCAAGGGCCTGAGGCTGCGACAGCTTATTATCTGGAGCTATCTCAAAGCTATAACTGGTTGCAGTCCCATCCTAGTTTTGACGAGCATCAGCCCTTTGTCCGCTTAAACTTATCTGGTAAATCCTTCGCTTTTGTTTATGAGTCAGCCGATGAGGTGGCTCTTGTCTTTTCAGAGAAAAAAGAAACTATTACTGGTGAATTGCTTCTGGAACTTGCCAAGCTTTTCCCCCACTACAAGATTTATCAGGAAGATTCTCAAATTAAGATGCGACCCTTAGTTTTCGATGAGAAAGATAAGGAGGTCGTTGAAGATCTATCAACGGATGTACTGCTGACAGATTTGGTTCGTTTAAAAGGGAATATTATTAAACTTTCAGGTTACAATGCGCAAGAAGTTTTAGAATTGGGAGAAGATTTATCAGCTAAAGTTGAAGGTCCCGTTTACTATGCCTTTCAACAGAGAGAATTTGCGATTTATTTTAAAGAAAAAGATTAGAAAGAAAGGGAGGCAGCTGTGCAAGGGAAGTGAGTTCTGTTTATTTTAGGATTGATAGCTGAGCGCAGTTGGTAATCACTATGGAAATACAATTTTTAGGAACAGGAGCAGGCCAGCCAGCAAAGGCTAGAAATGTCTCTAGTCTTGTTTTAAAGCTACTCAATGAAATTGATGAGGTCTGGATGTTTGACTGTGGTGAAGGGACTCAGCGCCAAATTTTGGAGACCAATATCCGACCGCGTAAGGTCAGAAAAATTTTTATCACTCACTTGCATGCGGATCATGTTCTAGGTTTGCCAGGCTTTTTAGCTAGCCGTTCCTTTCAGGCGAGTGAAGAGCAGACAGATATTGATATTTACGGACCTATTGGTATTCGTAGTCTGGTTTTATCTTCTATAAAACAGACCGGTACTCGCCTGCCCTATCGTATTCATTTTCATGAATTTGATGGAAAATCGCTCGGGCAAATTTTAGAGACCGATAAATTTACGGTTTATGCAGAGAAATTGGACCATACTATCTTTTGTGTGGGTTACCGTATTGTTCAAAAAGATTTGGAAGGAACCTTAGATGCACAAGCTCTGAAAGATGCTGGTGTTCCTTTTGGACCACTTTTTGGTAAGATTAAGGACGGTAAAGATGTGATTTTAGAGAATGGGACGAAGATCATTGCCAAGAACTATGTTTCCGCTCCGCGCAAGGGTAAGGTCATTACTATTCTCGGTGATACTCGAAAGTGCCATGCCAGTGTGCGTTTGGGCCTAGGTGCTGATATTTTGGTTCATGAATCAACCTATGGTAAGGGTGATGAGAAATTAGCGCGCAATCACGGCCATTCAACGAATATGCAGGCGGCTCAAGTTGCTAAAGATGCCTCAGCGCAACGCCTTTTACTGAATCATATCAGTGCTCGTTTCCTATCACGAGATGTCCGCCAATTAGAGGCGGACGCTAGAACTATTTTTAATAATTCTAAGATTGTTTGGGACCTAGAAGAGGTGGAAATTTGAAACGTATCATCGCTATTACAGGAGCTTCTGGTGATTTGGCCCAAGCCTTAATCAAGACCTTATCGGCTGAAGATAATACCATTATAGCAATCGGTCGCAGCAAGGAAAGACTGGCTCAGCTTTATAGTCAATTTCCTAATGTTGAGCCCAGAGCTGTCAATATGAGAGATGATGAAGCGATTGCTCAACTAGTTGCTGACATCTATCGGGACTATGGAACGATTAATGTTTTCATCAATAATGCAGGTTTTGGCGAGTTCAAGGATTTTGACCAGTTTGAACCAGAAGATATCAGAGAACACTTTGATATCAATACCTTAGCGACTATCAATTTTTCGCGACTCATCGGGCAAAAGATGGCAGAAGAGGGTGCTGGTCATATCATCAATATCGCTAGCATGGCTGGTAAAATGGGAACAGCCAAGGCAAGTGTCTATGCTGGAACTAAATTTGCAGTAATTGGCTATTCCAACGCTTTACGTTTGGAACTAGCTGAAAAAAATGTTTTTGTAACCACCGTTAATCCTGGACCGATTGTAACTAAGTTTTTTGATCGAGCAGACCCATCAGGAAATTATCTTAAGGCTATTGAGCGCTTTAGCTTGAGTCCAGAGCAGGTGGCTAATAAAATGATAAAAAATCTTGGAAAGAACAAGCGTGAAATCAATCTACCCTTGGCCATGGCTGCCATTGCAAAATTTTACACTCTTTTTCCGGGGTTCGCTGATTTTCTATCAAGAAAGGTTTTTAACTACAAATGATTTCGTCAAAGTATGACTGGAATAAATTAGAAAAGACTCCGAGTGAGTCCTTTTTGGTACTGGCTAAAAAAGAAAATTTAGGAGAGACAGCGGCTAAAATTCTTTTTGAACGTGGTATTGATAACCAAGAAAAACTAGCTGCTTTCTTGTCTGCCGACCTATCCCAACTTCATGATCCATATCTTTTTCATGACATGGACAAGGCTGTGGTCAGAATCCGTCAAGCCATTGAGAATAATGAATCCATTCTCATCTATGGAGACTATGATGCAGATGGCATGACCTCAGCCTCTATTATGAAGGAAGCTCTTGAGATGCTAGGAGCCGAGAATCAGGTCTATCTCCCTAATCGCTTTACAGACGGTTATGGTCCCAATCTTAGTATTTATAAATACTTTATTGAGCAAGAAGGAGTCTCTTTGATTGTAACAGTGGATAATGGTGTGGCAGGTCATGAGGCAATTCACTATGCTCAAGAAAACGGTGTCGATGTTATCGTGACAGACCATCACTCTCTACCCACTGAACTACCTGATGCCTATGCCATTATACATCCTGAACATCCAAAAAACTCCTATCCTTTTCCTTATTTAGCTGGATGCGGTGTTGCCTTTAAGGTGGCAACGGCTCTTTTGGAGGGTGTTCCTAATGAACTTTTAGATTTGGTAGCTATCGGTACAATAGCCGATATGGTGAGCTTAACCGATGAGAACCGCATTCTGGTCAAGTATGGGCTGAAGATGTTGGCGCAGACAGAACGTATCGGTCTTCAAGAGTTGATGACTGTAGCTGATATTGATCCAGTGGAGCTGGATGAAGAGACTGTTGGTTTTAAAATTGCCCCTATGCTCAATGCACTGGGACGTTTAGGCGATCCCAACCCAGCTATCGAACTTTTGACAGGCTTTGATGGAGAAAAAGCTCAGACAACCGCCCTCATGATAAAAGAGAATAATAAAGAGCGCAAACAAATTGTACAGACGATCTACGATGAAGCGATTGGCATGGTGGATCTGACTAAACCTGTTCAGGTTTTGGCTAAAGAAGGTTGGCATCCAGGGGTTTTAGGCATCGTTTCCGGCCGCATCTTGGAAAGTATCAATCAACCTGTCATTGTTCTTAATATTGACAATGGGATGGCCAAAGGGAGTGCTCGTTCAATTGAAGCAGTCAATATCTTCGAAGCCTTAGACGAGCATCGTCAGATTTTTGAGGCTTTTGGTGGTCATGCTGGTGCAGCTGGTATGACTCTGCCTGTTGAAAATTTAGAAGAACTCTCTGATATTCTATGTGACTATATTGCTGACAAGCAAATTGATAGGTCCAGCAAAAATAGTTTGACTATTGATGAGGATCTATACTTGCCAGATCTGAGTTTTGAGACCATTAAAAGTTTGGAAAGATTGGCACCTTTTGGCATGGACAATAAGAAGCCAGTCTTTAGAATCAGTCATTTTAAGGTCTTGCAGAGTCGCAGTATGGGACAAAACGGGGCTCACCTCAAAATGAAGATTGCCCAAGAGGGCGCTGAGTTTGACCTTGTAGCCTTTTCTCAAGGGCATCTGGCTCAGGAATTTGCCCAAGCTCACAATCTTGAGCTAGCCGTGACCTTAGCGGTCAATGTTTGGAATGGCAATACCAGCCTGCAGTTGATGCTGACTGATGCTCGAGTAGAAGGGATTCAGTTAATTGATATTCGTGCTAAGAATGCACATTTCCCCGATAACGTTCCAGTATTGGCAGAAGGGCTTGATAGTCAGACTGTAGTTATAGATGATATCCCAGAAGATCCTGAGCGACTTAAAGAACTTTTTGCACATCAGGATTTTCAAGCGATTTACTTCAAGAATCGAATAAAAAATGCCTATTATTTAACAGGTTATGGCACAAGGGAACAGTTCACCAAACTTTATAAGACTATCTACCAATTTCCAGAATTTGATGTCCGTCATAAATTGACTGAACTGGCTGACTATCTTAAAATTCCTGATCTTTTGTTGGTGAAAATGATCCAGATTTTCGATGAGTTGGATTTTGTCACCATTGATGATGGTGTGATGACGGTTAATAAGGACGCTCAAAAGCATGAGATTACTGAAAGTAGTATCTATCAGAAACTTGTTGAACTGGTCAAATATCAAGAACTCATGGCCCTTGGTACTCCTAAAGAAATTTATGATTGGCTGATGGAAGATTAAGTTTAGTCACGTTTGACTTGACAGGGGAAAAACTGTACTATAATAATATGGATATCTGGACAAATCTAGGTAAATTCTCCCGTTTGGAAACACAGCGCTTGTGGTTGCGCCCTTTCAATTTTGAGGATAGTAATGATTTTTATGCGATTACGCATAACCCTGATAATCTGGCCTTTATATTTCCTACTCAGGCCAGCCGCTCTGAGAGTGATTATCTCTTGGTGCACTATTTTATGAAAGAACCTCTGGGCACTTGGGCTATCGAGGATAAAACCAGTCAGCATATGCTGGGCGCGATTCGCTTTGAAAATCTCAATCTGTCTAAGGGCTATGCGGAGCTCGGCTATTTTATTAATCAAGAGTATTGGGGGCAGGGATTGGCTACAGAGAGTCTCAAGACGTTGTCCTTTCTTGCTTTTCAGGAATTTGGACTCAAGACTTTATCCATTATTACTCACAAGGAAAACATTGCCAGCCAGAGGGTTGCTCAAAAAGCTGGTTTTAAGCTGGTGCGTCAGTTCAGGGGGAGTGACCGCTACAGCCACAAGATGCGCGATTATCTGGAATTTCATCTAAAGGCAGGTGATCAGTGAGATGACTAAACATCAAGAAATTTTGGAATACTTGGAGGCTCTTCCCATTGGCAAACATGTCAGTGTTCGCAGTATCTCCAACCATTTGTCGGTCAGTGAAGGGACTGCTTATCGGGCTATTAAGGAAGCTGAGAATCGAGGGCTGGTTGAAACTCAGCCTCGCAGCGGAACTATTCGCATAGAGCAGAAGGTCAAGGTCAGACTTGAAAAGTTGACTTACGCTGAAATTGCTGCCATCTCAGAATCAGAGGTTATCGCTGGCCATGCCGGTCTCAAGCACGAATTCAGTCGCTTTTCCATCGGGGCTATGACACGTGAGAATGTTGTTCGCTATTTGGTTAAAGGGGGCTTGTTAATTGTTGGGGATCGTGAGGAGATTCAATTATTGGCCCTTGAAAATAAAAATGCTGTTTTAGTGACCGGTGGTTTTAAAGTGTCTAATAAGGTGCTGGAGCTAGCCAAGCGCCAGGGAATTCCGGTCATGGTATCGGCCTATGATACCTTTACCGTAGCGTTCATGATTAATCGAGCTCTATCAAATGTCCGCATTAAAACGGATATCAAGACGGTTGCTCAGGTCTATAGTCCTAAATCGCAATATGGCTATCTGACCACAGCGGATGCTGTTAGGGATTACCATCATTTGGTTAAGAAAAATAATCATGTTCGATATCCAGTTATAGATGAGAAAGGGTGTGCTGCTGGTATTGTAACTATGCGAGATGTAACCGATCAACGCCTAGCGACCCCTATCAATACTGTTATGACTAAACCGGTGACGACCAAGCCGGAAAACAGTTTGGCAACGGTCGCTCAGCGGATGATAGTGGAAGATTTTGCCATGCTACCCGTTGTTGATGATGAACATCATCTACTGGGGGTTATTACCCGTAAATTGGTCATGGAAAATTTGCAGGATCCCAATAACGAGGACCTTCATACTATCAGTGATCAGATTGTTGCTAGTCTCAAGCAGGGACGAGAAGGGTTTAGTTTCAAGGTTGAACCAGCTATGATTGATAATGCTGGTAATCTAACCAATGGTATTCTGGCAGAAATACTAAAAGAAGCCGCTCTACGCGCTTTATCTTTAGATAGTAAAAAAAATATCTTTATTGAGCAAATGATGATATACTTTTTACAAGCTGTCCAAATTGATGATCAACTGGTTTTAAAACCTAAGATTGTCACAAAAAAACGTCGCAGTACAACTATTGATATCGAGGTCTACTGTCAAGATAACATTGTCTGCAAGGCGATTGTTGCTGGTAAAATCAATTAACATTAGGAGAAAATAAATGATTACACTTAAATCAGCGCGTGAGATCGAGGCGATGGATCGTGCAGGTGACTTTCTAGCGAATATCCATATTGGTCTACGTAATCTTATCAAACCTGGTTTAGATATGTGGGAAATTGAGAAATACGTGCGCCGCCGCTGCAAAGAAAGCAATGTTCTACCTCTACAAATCGGTGTAGAGGGGCAACTGATGGATTATCCCTATGCTACTTGCTGTGGGCTAAATGATGAGGTAGCTCATGCTTTTCCGCGTCACTATATTTTAAAAGATGGTGATTTACTCAAGATTGATATGGTGCTCAGTGAGCCGCTTGATAAGTCTGTTTTGGATGTATCCAAGTTGGATTTTGATAATGTTGCTGAGATGAAAAAATATACCGAACATTATGCAGGTGGATTAGCTGATTCTTGTTGGGCTTATGCTGTTGGAAATGTGTCACAAGAAGTTAAAGATTTGATGGCTGTAACCAAGGAGTGTCTCTATCGAGGTATTGAAAAGGCTGTTGTCGGTAATCGTATTGGAGATATCGGTGCAGCTATTCAGGAATATGCAGAAAGTTGTGGTTACGGTGTTGTTCGTGATCTAGTTGGACACGGTGTTGGACCTACCATGCATGAGGAACCTATGGTTCCCCATTATGGAACAGCAGGCCGTGGTTTACGTCTGAAAGAGGGTATGGTTCTGACCATTGAACCTATGATCAATACAGGAACTTGGGAAATTGATACGGATGTAGAAACCGGTTGGGCTCATAAAACGCTAGATGGCGGCCTATCCTGCCAATATGAGCATCAATTTGTGATTACCAAAGATGGTCCTGTTATTTTGACCAGTCAGGGTGAAGAAGGAACTTACTAAAAAATGAAGAAAAAATTCTTGGATAGACTGGTGGATAAGCTAAACTATCCACCTCTGCAAGTCTATCTCAAGCATTATCGCAGCGCTGAGATAGATTTATCCAGTATCGCTGTCGCCTATTACATGCTCTTGACAATCTTTCCTTTGATTGTTATTGCTGCTAATATTTTTCCTTATTTTAATATTGATTTGACGGATTTTTTATCTTTTTTACGAGCGAATTTACCACGTGAAATCTATAGCTCTGTAGCGGAAATTATCCGTAATCTTTTTGCCACACCTTCTAATAGTGTCTTAGGAGTGGCGACTGTCGCCGGCTTTTGGACCATGTCCCGAAGCCTAACTTCCCTGCAGAAAGCTTTTAATAAGGCTTATGGGGTTAGTCAACACAGAGATTTTGTTATCGGGCATATGATTGGGATAGTTGCTAGTTTTTTCATCCTATTTCTCTTGACTTTTGCCCTCTTGCTCTCCACTCTATCTGATGGGGTATATCAGGCTCTGCGTCAGCATTATGACCTGCCATCAGGAATTGTTCAGCTCCTGCTTCATCTCAACCGCCCTTTGATGATGGCAGTAGTTTTACTAGGTTTGATGACCTTATATTTTATACTGCCTAACGTTCGTATTAGGAAAATCCGCTATACCTTGCCGGGAACAACCCTAAGCGGTGTTGTTATCATCTTTATGACCGGTTTGGTGGGTGAATATGTGACCCATACTTTCAACAATCTAGTGGATATTAAGGTCTTTGGTTCCATCATCATCTTTATCATTATGTTCTGGTTCGTCTTGCTGGCTCGAATTTTGATCATGGGAGCTGTTCTTAATGCCACTGCCCAAGAACTGTTTCATGGAGAAATGGAAGGTAGGAGAGGGGATGTTTTTACCTTTTTCCAATCTTTCAGCGATGATGGCAAATCTTCTGATTCTACTGAGCATGATCGAGATGGACAAGACGATGAGAACTCCTAAAAGTTTGAATGGCTTATCTTATTTATGACTAGTTAAAAAAGCGGGGACAAAAGGGCACTGCCCCCTCATATGGGACAGAAGAAAAACACTTTTTATGCGACCAGTTTTCTGTAATCTACAGGAGACAGGACATTAATCTCTGTTGAATTCTCATTTCATTATAAAATATGATGTAATTTTTAACAACATCTGTTATACTATCCTTGGTTAGGTTTCTCCAGTATGGAGATAGAAGATTTCAGATTTTAGTATAGAATGAAACCATTCGATAAAGGCATTATCCGCTGAGGTTCCCTTTCGGG
Source organism: Streptococcus dentapri (assembly GCF_042649885.1). Taxonomy (NCBI): domain Bacteria; kingdom Bacillati; phylum Bacillota; class Bacilli; order Lactobacillales; family Streptococcaceae; genus Streptococcus; species Streptococcus dentapri. The sequence goes on from NZ_JBHSAC010000045.1 coordinate 39,194, forward strand.
ACATGGAGCGGGTGATGCCTTTTTTGTGCATGCCTGATAGTAAGCCTTTGAGGTGTAAACCGATTCCTGATTACTGTGCAAGATTGCTCCTTGAGGTAATTCCAATTGATTGAGCGTGTCCAGAACGACGTTTGTATCCTGACAATCTGAGATGGTATAAGCCACAATTTCACGATTGTAGAGGTCCATGATAGAGGATAAGTAGAGCTTACAGTTCCAAAAGTAGAGGTAGATAATATCTGTGACAAGTTTCTCCATCGGCTTGTCCGCTTAAAATCACGGTCTAGCCTGTTCTCCGTCACATAGCAAGGTTCCCCTAGATTTGGCGCTTTTTAGGGCGCGTCCGACAGAGCTATCCATTCTCTTCCATGATACGATAGACCTTCTTCTGATTGACGACGAGTCCATGACTCTTCTTGAGCAATCGGGTGACAGTGCGATAGCTATAGATAAACGAATTATCCATACAGAGTAGCTCAATTTTCTTGACAATTTCGTCTCTTTTCTCAGACTTCTCTCTTTCAGCTTTCCAACGGTAGAAAGTGGAGCGTTTGACGCCGAAAACAGTTCAGAATGATTGCGATAGAAGACCTTATATTCTTCCACCAGCTTGATAAGACTTACCTTGTCGGTGGCCTTACCAAGCTCCGGTACTTTTTAGAGTTCTGCCTGCAAACGTAACTGTTCCACTTCAGATAACTGTTCCATCCCTTTACCGTAGGTATACCGTTTCCCCACAGGTGTTGATGGAAACGGTGTAGTTCTTCGTTCTCATACCATCTCATCCAAGTATAGATTTGACTGTCATTCTTAATTCCCAAAGTCTCCTTGATGACCTTATTGGATTTGCCTGTTTTTTTCATTTCGATGCAGACTAACTTAGTTTCTAACGAGTATGCTTTTTTGACCATAACAAAACACTCCTGTTTCTGGTTTACTAGATTTCAAGGAGTGTTTTTATTGTGTCGCATTTTATGGGGCCAGTGCCCTTTTGTCCCAGTCTTTTTTATAGTTATCCTTCGATATAGTCTTTTAATTCTGCCTCTTTTAATTCTGCATTGAGTGCGATGAGCAGTTTAAGTCGAGCTTTTTGACTGTTGAGTTCTTTTATAAACATGACTCCAGATTCTGCTAACTTGACACCGCCTCCAGAATAGGCGTAGACAGGTTCGGCGATTCCATTGAAACAACGCGAAACCAAGACGACAGGAATATCTTGTGACAAGAGTGTTTTGATTTCCTCGGCAGCTTCCGGTGGAAGGTTGCCTGCCCCGAGAGCCTCGATGACAATTCCGTCAATTTTTTGTGGATCCAGCAGGCTGAGGATTCCATCTCCCACTCCCATTCCAGCGTAGGCTTTAATGATAGGAACAGTTCCGGTGATGCTCTGAAGATCAAAGCGAACACGGGGTTCCGCCGTTTTGAAAAAGAGAATCTCTTGTTTGGTGAGGATTCCTAATGGGCCATGGGTTGGCGTACTGAGGGTAGCAACATTAGTAGTGTGAGTTTTGGTGACATACTTGGCGGCATGAATTTCATCATTCATCACGACTAAGACCCCCTTACCTGCTGCTTTATCATGACTAGCGACACGCAGGGCAGATAGATAGTTATAGATCCCATCGCTTGCCAGTTCATTAGAAGAGCGCATAGCACCAGTCAGGACAATGGGAATATCTGGGACAGCCATAGTATCGAGAAAGTAGGCTGTTTCTTCAAGAGTATCCGTTCCATGAGTGATGACCACACCGTCAAATTGACCAGCAGTTTCCTTAATTTTATGATATAGTGCTAGCATGTGGTAGGGAGTCATGTGAGGACTGGGAATATTGAAAAAATCGATAACGGTCAAATCAATATCGGCTAAATTCAAACCGACATGTTTCATGGGATTGTCAGAGCTGGAATTGAGCTTGCCTTGATCATCAGCCTGCATTGAAATCGTTCCACCTGTATGAAGTACGAGGATTTTTTTCATCTTAAGTATTATTCTTTCCAAATTGTGTTATAATTTATTTTAACATAATTCACCTGAAAGGAGATTCTGATTTGGCGATTAAAGCAGTTTTTTTTGATATCGATGGCACACTTTTAAACGATCGTAAAAATGTTTCCCATTCGACCCAAAAAGCAATCAATGCACTGAAAAAACAGGGTATTTTGGTTGGTGTAGCAACAGGGCGCGGACCAGCTTTTGTCAGCCCTTTTATGGAAAATTTAGGCCTAGATTTTGCTGTAACTTACAATGGTCAATACATTTTTACCCGTGATCGAGTTATTTATCAGAACCAGCTTCCTAAATCAACTGTCTATCGTCTCATTAAGTATGCTTCAGATCGCCGCCGTGAGGTTTCTTTGGGGACCTCTGTTGGTCTCTTGGGATCTAATATCATCAATATGGGGACCAGCCGTTTTGGTCAGACTATCAGTCGCATTGTACCTAAAAAACTAACCAGGATGGTTGAGCGAAGCTTTAAAAATATTATTCGTCGAATTAAACCGCAGAATTTTGAAACTTTAACAACCATCATGAGGGAACCAGTCTACCAAGTAGTTATGGTTGCAACAGAAGGTGAAACAGGCAAAATTCAAGAAAAATTTCCTCACATCAAAATTACCCGGTCTAGCCCCTACTCGGCAGATCTCATTTCGCAAGGACAATCAAAAATCAAGGGGATTGAACGCTTAGGCAATCAGCTTGGCTTTGATCTATCAGAAGTAATGACCTTTGGGGATTCGGAAAATGATATTGAAATGATGGTTGGCTCAGGGATTGGTGTGGCCATGGGGAATGCCACAGAAGTCGTCAAACAAAGTGCTTCTTATATCACTGATTCTAACAATCAAGATGGCATTGCTAAGGCCTTGTCCCACTATGGGCTCATTCACCTAGATAGTGAAAATGATTTTCTATCATCCGATGAAAATTTCAACAAAGTGCGTGACTTCCATCGCTTGATGGATGAAGAAACCAATAATACTCCTCGTGTTTATGGACTAGAAGAAGCAGGTCATCGCGCTGACTTCAAGCTTGAAGAAATCGTTGAATTTATCTATGCAGGTAGTCAAAATGATCAAGAATTTGAAGAAGCAGTTCAAAAACTGCATCAGGCTATCGATAAAGCTGCCGCTAAGGTTCAGTCCAAAGAACATCCAGAAAGTCCTCTGATTGGGCAAGTAGATGCTTTGGTAGATTTACTCTATTTAACCTATGGTTCATTCGTATTAATGGGAGTTGATCCTGGCAGCATCTTTAACATTGTCCACAGTGCTAATATGGGTAAAATCTTCCCTGATGGTAAGGCTCATTTTGATCCGGTGACACATAAAATATTGAAACCCGATGATTGGGAAGAAAGATTTGCGCCAGAACCAGCTATTAAACGTGAGGTCGACCGTCAATTACAAAAAGCCCTCAGCCGTAGCACTCAGAGTGATAAATCAGAAATAAGATAAAAGTGGGACAAATCAGTAATTTCAAAGAAATTTGATTTTGTCCCACCTCCGCATAATTGGCTAGGTTGGTCGCTATTACTTGTTTTACAAGGGATAAGATCTGCTATCCAGCCACTGTGCCTTGCAAGTAAATGATAAAATATTAGAGGTTGGGAACCTTTGCCCAACCTTTTTTCAGTCATAAAAGTAATTAAATTATCCAGAATATTTTTTTAATCAACCATATTTCAAGGACTAGGCTATTAATTAGTTTGTTTGATAATAAATTAATTTTGATATAATTGTTGCCCCTGTCCCATTAGGATTACTACTCTTTACTTTTTAAAATCGTTTAATAAGGCTTGAAAAATTTCTTCGACTATGGGAATCTCAATTCTTATCTCCTAAACAAGATGGTAGGGAGTTTCAAAAGCGGTATCTGAAGCATTAGGACCAAAATAAGTTAGTCTAACGATTTTCTTCTTGTTCTAGTTCTCTATTCATGGTTTCAATGAATGAAAAAATTCCCATTCTAGAAGCCAGATCAACACTATAATAGGGGAAAGCTAGTGACCATCAGCAAAACTATCGGAATGAACGATCGTTACACCATTTTGCCCATTCATTAGTGATAAAAGTTTTTAGTCACAAGAATTGTACCCAGAAGATTAATATCTAAAATCATTTTTATATTTTTTTTCGAATGATTAACAAAGACTTTCAGATATCTACGTCTGTGGCATGATAACAAAATCAATAGAATCTGACCAAGAACGGATAAGTAGAAATAACATCTTCTCTTGATAGCTGATTAGTAATATCAATAGTTTCAAATGGAAGTTTACTGGAGAGCTTTCTGGGTAATGATCTAATTTTCTAAGTAGAACAAATCAGTCTTTTCGCTCAAAAGAGCTTTAACACAGGCTATTTCCTAAGCCATCACTAGCTCCAATAATGACAATTCTCTTGTGTTCAAATGCTTGTGTCATTTATTTTCTCCTTAGTAATAATATATTGATATTACTTATACAGATAGTTTTACTTTTAGAATTATTTGACCATGTTATCATTGCTAACAAAAGATAAATTTTTATAAAAATACCCTTAAGTTGGATGCCAAGTCCAACTTAAGGGTATTGGTCATAAGTAAGTATTAGGCATTTATTTAATCAACTACAATGTTTTTTGTTCATCACGGACGACTAAGATATCAACCTTAGCATGACGCATGATATATTCAGAAGAAGAACCAATCAAGAGGCGTTCAAAATTGTTCAGACCGGTAGCGCCAAGCAGAATCAAATCAATGTTCTCACTTTGAGGAATCTCAACTGCCAGTAGCCGTTTAGGATTACCAAATTCTATGACTTTACGGACTTCTTTAACACCTGCTTCTTTAGCCATTTGAATATAGTTATCAAGTAAGGTGTTAGCTTCCTTTTCAAGATTTTCATAAGTGAAAGTATCAACTGCTGCGACATTTTGGATGGCGCGTGTATCAATAACATGAGCCAGAATCAACTTCGCATTATTTCTTTTGGCAACAGCAACGCCTTTTTTAAAGGCTAACTCAGCCTGTTTTGAACCATCAACAGCAACCATTACATGTTTATAAGCTTGAATCATATCTAGTCCTCCTTGAATTTCTTCCTATTAGTTATTATAACTCTTTTTCATAATTTATGAAAGCGATTCCCAATTTTTTCCATCATTTTTTAGGAGACTTATAAAAATTTGTTTTAATTTCTAGATAATTTAAGCTATAATATAAACCAACAGAGGTTAATAGTATGAAACAATTTGATAAGTCATCCAAGTTGGAGCATGTTGCTTATGATATTAGAGGGCCGGTCCTTGATGAAGCCAATCGCATGATGGCTAATGGTGAAAAAATTCTTCGTCTTAACACAGGGAATCCTGCAGAATTTGGTTTTACAGCACCAGATGAGGTTGTCCGAGATTTGATAACCAATGTTCGCAACAGTGAGGGTTATTCTGATTCCAAAGGAATTTTCTCTGCCCGTAAGGCTATCATGCAGTATTGTCAGGTTAAGGGTTTTCCTGATGTGGATGTTAATGACATTTATATCGGGAACGGTGTCTCGGAGATGATTTCGATGTCGCTTCAGGCCCTTCTTGATGAAGGAGATGAGGTCTTGATCCCCATGCCTGACTATCCCTTGTGGACTGCCTGTACCAGTTTAGCTGGTGGCAAGGCGGTGCATTATATCTGTGATGAACAGGCAGATTGGTATCCGGATATTGATGATATTAAGTCCAAAATCAGTTCCAACACCAAAGCTATCGTTATCATTAATCCTAATAATCCAACAGGAGCTCTCTACCCTAAGGATATTTTAGAAGAGATTGTTGAAATTGCCCGTCAGAATGACTTGATTATTTTTGCGGATGAAATTTATGACCGTCTTGTTATGGATGGAGCTCATCATACCGCTATTGCTAGTCTTGCGCCAGATGTATTCTGTGTTTCCATGAATGGCCTGTCTAAGTCGCATCGCATCTGTGGTTTCCGTGTGGGATGGATGGTCCTATCGGGGCCTAAAAAAAACGTTAAGGGCTATATTGAAGGTCTTAACATGCTTTCCAATATGCGCCTGTGTTCTAATGTCTTGTCCCAGCATGTTGTTCAAACCTCTCTGGGAGGTTATCAATCAGGCGATGAACTTTTAGTTCCTGGAGGTCGTATTTATGAGCAGAGGGAATTTATCACGAAAGCTATCAATGATATCCCAGGTTTATTAGCTGTTAAACCAAAAGCTGGTCTCTATATCTTCCCTAAAATTGATCAAAATATGTATAAGATTGATGACGATGAAGAGTTTGTTTTGCAACTCCTTAAGCAAGAAAAAGTTATGTTGGTTCCAGGGAAAGGGTTTAACTGGCATAAGCCAGATCACTTCCGAATTGTTTACCTACCAAGAGTTGAGGAATTGGCTGATGTTCAGGAAAAAATCACTCGTGTTTTAGCCCAGTATCGCCGTTAATTAAATTAATTTATTACTTTTAATAGGAAGGCTGGACTTTTTATCCAGCCTTCCTATTTTATAAAATCCGAACGTTCTTATAAAATTGGACAGAGTTGTTTATAATTTTAGAACAATAAGGAATATTCAGATAATTTTTGCAATTCCCTTCTTACTTTGATATAATAAACTGAATAATGAATAAAAGAAGGAAGCAAGAAAATGGTAAGTTTATTAGAGAAAACAAGAAAGATCACTTCCATTTTGCAGCGTTCAGTTGATAGTTTGCAAGAAGAATTGCCCTACAATATTATGGCCTTGCAGTTAGCTGATATCATCGACTGCAATGCCTGTATTGTTAATGGTAGTGGTAGCCTTTTGGGCTATGCTATTAAGTATAAGACCAATAATGACCGTGTCGAAGAGATTTTTGATGCCAAACAATTTCCAGATGACTACCTACGTGGAATTAGTCGAATTTATGATACAGAGTCAAACATCCCAGTTAGCAGTGAATTGACCATTTTTCCAGTAGAATCAAGAGATGTCTATCCAAATGGCCTAACGACTCTTGCCCCTATTTATGGCGGTGGTATGCGTTTGGGTTCTTTGATTATCTGGCGTAATGATGATGAATTTACCGATGACGACCTTATTTTGGTTGAAATCGCAGCAACCGTAGTTGGCCTCCAGTTGCTTAATCTGCAGACTGAAAATCTGGAAGAAACTATCCGTAAGCAAACAGCTGTGAATATGGCTATCAATACCCTTTCCTACTCCGAAATGAAGGCTGTGGCCGCTATTCTCAATGAGCTAGATGGGGTGGAAGGCCGTCTGACAGCTTCGGTGATTGCGGATCGTATAGGGATTACCCGCTCAGTTATTGTCAATGCCCTTCGAAAACTAGAAAGTGCTGGTATTATTGAAAGTCGCTCTCTTGGTATGAAGGGAACCTACCTCAAGGTGATTAACGAAGGCATTTTTGACAAAATTAAAGAATTTGAATAGATGACCTGTTTATTACTTTTTGATGTCAATGACAGAAATAATTAGCAAGTTAGGGTTAAAAATGTTAGTATAGCAAATGTAGAGATAATAATATTTTACAAGCTCTACAATTTGACCATGCTCTAAGTATGGTTAATGGGGGCGCCGCTACCCTATTATTAAATCTTCGCTTATAGTTAAGGTGCCTCTCCTTCCTCTTCTGAGTTCTAGTAACTAGAGGAGGATTTTTTATTCAAGTTATCAAGGCAGAGTTGAATGCCTGCAATCTTGCAGTTTTTAAGAAATTTTGTATAATGAGGATAATAACAGCAAGGAGCTATTGTAATGACTAAAGCATTGATTTCAATTGATTACACCTATGATTTTGTGGCTGATGATGGAAAACTAACAGCTGGCGCAGCAGCTCAGGCTATCGCTGCTAAGATTGCTCAGGTAACTCAAGAGGCCTATGATAATGGAGATTATATCTTTTTTACCATTGATGGTCATGACGAAGGAGATCGGTTTCATCCTGAGACCAGGCTTTTTCCGCCTCATAACATCAAGGGAAGCAGTGGTCGTGATCTCTATGGTCAACTAGCACCGGTTTATGAGGCTATCAAATCTGACAGCCGTGTTTTCTGGATAGATAAACGCCACTATTCAGCTTTTTCCGGAACAGATTTGGATATTCGCTTGCGGGAACGTCGAGTTACAACAGTTGTTTTAACAGGTGTGCTATCCGATATTTGTGTCCTCCACACAGCTATTGATGCTTACAATTTAGGATATGATATTGAAATTGTAAGCTCAGCCATTGCTTCTCTGTCACCGGAAAATCATCAATTCGCTCTCAATCATTTTAAAAATGTCTTGGGTGCTAAAATTATAGAATAAAACCAAAGACGGTGAATGAAAGAACTTCATCGTCTTTTAATGATAGAGAGATCATCAGCTCCAGCTCTTTATTGAATTTATTTAGTATCTTATAAGAGTACTCGTAAAGCGGATTTTGTGGTATAATCTTAAAGACTGTTTGAAATTTTTGCAAGTAATGATGAACTAATCATTAAAAATAATTTTTAAGTTTGATAACTGATAGGAAAAGGAGAAATTATGAAAATTTCTGAAGAAGAAGTAAACCATGTGGCTCACTTATCGAAATTATCGTTCTCAGATCAAGAAAGGACCGGATTTGCTGCTACCTTGACCAAAATTGTTGATATGGTAGAACTTTTAAATGAAGTAGATACAACCGGTGTGCCAGTTACCACAACTATGGCAGACCACAAGACGGTCATACGTGAAGATGTGGCAGCAGCTGGTGATAACCGCGATGACCTCTTCAAAAACGTCCCTCAATCTGAAAATTACTATATTAAAGTTCCAGCAATCTTGGATGATGGAGGAGATGCTTAATGTCTTTTAATGATAAATCAATCACAGAATTACACCAGCTTCTTGTCTCTAAGGAAATCTCAGCGCTTGATCTGACTGAGGCGACACTTGAAGATATCAAGAACCGTGAAGGAAGTGTTTCTTCTTTTATAACTATCGCAGGAGAAGCTGCGCTGACACAGGCTAAAGCGCTTGATGATAAAGGTATTGATCCCGATAATGTCATGGCAGGGATTCCTTTAGCTGTTAAAGACAATATTTCTACCAAGGGAATTTTGACAACAGCGGCCTCTAAGATGCTCAACAATTATGAGCCTATCTTTGATGCGACGGCAGTTGAAAAACTCTATGCTAAAGATATGATTGTCATCGGTAAAACCAATATGGACGAGTTTGCTATGGGAGGATCAACTGAAAATTCATACTTTAAAACAAGTAAGAACGCTTGGGATCAAACCAAAGTTCCTGGTGGTTCATCAGGCGGCTCGGCGACAGCCGTTGCGTCAGGACAAACTCGTTTGTCTTTGGGATCAGATACAGGGGGGTCTATCCGTCAACCCGCTTCTTTTAATGGTGTTGTTGGCCTCAAACCAACTTACGGAACAGTATCGCGTTTTGGTTTGATTGCTTTTGGGTCATCCTTGGATCAGATTGGTCCCTTCTCTTTGACAGTTGAGGAAAATGCCCAGCTGCTCAATGTTATTGCTGGAGCAGACCATAGAGATTCAACTTCTGCACCTGTTCAGATAGCTGATTTTGCTAGTAAGATTGGTCAAGAGATTAAAGGGATGAAGATCGCCTTGCCAAAGGAATACCTTGGGGAAGGAATTGATCCAGAAGTTAAGGAAATTATTTTAAAAGCTGCCAAGCAGTTTGAAAAACTGGGTGCGACTGTTGAAGAAGTCAGTCTTCCACACAGTAAATATGGTGTAGCTGTTTATTATATCATCGCCTCATCGGAAGCTTCTTCCAATCTGCAGCGTTTTGATGGGATCCGTTACGGTTTCCGAGCAGAAGATGCCAATAGTCTTGAGGAAATCTATGTTAAAACTCGTAGTCAAGGTTTTGGTGATGAGGTTAAGCGCCGTATCATGCTGGGGACCTTCAGTCTATCATCAGGCTACTACGATGCTTATTTCAAGAAGGCAGGTCAGGTTCGTACCCTGATTATTCAGGATTTTGCCAATATTTTTGCGGATTACGATTTAATTTTGGGTCCTACGACGCCAAATGTCGCTTTTGATCTTGATACTCTTAATCATGATCCTGTTGCCATGTATTTAGCTGACCTGTTGACTATTCCAGTCAATTTGGCTGGTCTACCGGGGATTTCGATTCCGGCAGGCTTTGTTCAAGGTTTACCGGTTGGCTTGCAGCTGATTGGTCCAAAATATGGCGAGGAAGTTATTTATCAAGCGGCAGCTGCTTTTGAAGCCACAACAGATTATCATAAGCAACAACCTGTGATTTTTGGAGGTGACGCCTAATGAACTTTGAAACAATTATCGGACTGGAAGTCCATGTTGAGCTGAACACCAATTCCAAAATCTTCTCTCCATCATCGGCTCATTTTGGAAAAGAACCAAATACCAATACTAATGTTATTGACTGGTCCTTCCCTGGCGTCTTACCTGTGATGAATAAGGGTGTTATTGATGCGGGAATTAAAGCTGCTCTGGCGCTTAATATGTCTATTAATCAACACACCCACTTTGACCGTAAGAATTATTTCTATCCTGACAACCCTAAAGCCTATCAGATTTCACAATTTGATGAACCTATCGGTCATGATGGTTGGATTGAAATCGAACTAGAAGATGGTTCAACCAAAAAAATTGGTATTGAACGTGCTCATTTGGAAGAAGATGCTGGGAAAAATACTCATGGAACAGATGGTTACTCTTATGTTGACCTCAACCGTCAAGGGGTTCCTCTGATTGAAATTGTATCGGAAGCTGATATGCGCAGCCCAGAAGAAGCTTATGCTTACTTGACTGCTCTCAAAGAGGTTATTCAATACACAGGTATCTCGGATGTTAAAATGGAAGAAGGCTCCATGCGGGTTGATGCCAACATCTCGCTTCGCCCTTACGGTCAAGAGGCATTTGGTGTCAAGACCGAGCTGAAAAACCTTAACTCTTTCAATAATGTGCGTAAGGGCTTAGAATTTGAGATCGAACGACAAACCAAGCTTCTGCGTTCTGGTGGACAGATTCGTCAGGAAACACGTCGCTATGATGAAGCCAATAAAGGAACCATTCTCATGCGGGTCAAGGAAGGTTCGGCGGATTATCGTTACTTCCCAGAGCCGGATCTGCCACTCTTTGAGGTGTCAGACAAGTGGATTGAAGAAGTCCGTACAAGCTTGCCGGAGTTTCCAAAAGAACGACGCGCTCGCTATGTGGCTGAGCTTGGTTTGTCATCCTATGATGCTGGCCAGTTAACAGCCAGTAAGGAACTTTCCGATTTCTTTGAAAGGGCTGTCGCTTTGGGAGGCGGTGCCAAGCAGGTTTCTAACTGGCTGCAGGGTGAAGTCGCTCAATTCCTAAATAGCGAAGGCAAAACCATTGAGCAAATTGAGCTAACACCAGAAAATCTGGTCGAAATGATTGCCATCATTGAAGACGGAACAATCTCGTCCAAGATTGCCAAAAAGGTCTTTGTGCATCTGGCTAAAAACGGCGGTGGTGCGCGTGATTATGTTGAAAAAGCAGGGCTGGTCCAAATTTCAGATCCAGCAGTTCTGCTTCCTATTATTCATCAGGTTTTTGCTGATAATGAAGCTGCGGTTGCTGATTTCAAGGCCGGGAAACGCAACGCTGACAAGGCATTCACTGGTTTTCTCATGAAAGCAACTAAAGGTCAGGCCAATCCGCAGGTTGCTCTTAAACTCTTGGCACAGGAACTGGCCAAGTTGAAAGAATAGTTTAAAAGTCAGTTTTGAACTGGCTTTTTCTTATTGATAATTTTATAAGTGTCTGTTATAATCAAAAAAAGACTAAAGGTCTGTTTTCGTGAGGCTTATGTAAATGAAACAAGAAGAAAAATCATTTCAAACACAAAGGAAGATAAAGCAAGCGGCTTTGTCCTTATTTGCTGAAAAAGGCTATCAGAAAACAAAAATGTCTGATATTGTTGATGTAACGGCTCTGTCAAAAGGTGCGGTTTATCATCATTTTAAAAGTAAGAAAGAAATCTTGCGACAGCTAATGATGGATGAAATGAACGAGCTCAACCAACAGCTGGAACTATTGGCAAGTCAAACCTACCAGTCAGCCAAGAAACGGTTGATTAATTTAGTTGATAATTTGATTACGAACCAGTCTCTTCAAAAGCTTACGACAATTAACTGGGCTGAGAAGGTGCCGTTTGGTTTGTTAAGAACTTTGAGAAATACAGTGAATCACCTGACTCCTTATGTGGAATGGATGATTGAGCAGGGGAATCAACAGGGAGAATTTAACTGTCCTTATCCTTTTGAGACGGCCAGTGTCTTCTTAATCTTGGTTGATGTCTGGTTAGATCCCATTATTGCAGAAGATCCTTTTACCACTCTAGCTAAGAAAATTGATTATATAGCCTTTTATTTAGAACAGAGTGGACTGTCGATTATTTCGGCAGAAAAGAGTGAAGAAATTAAAAAAGCATTGAAGTTCATGTATAAAGGAGGAGACACAAGTGAATAAATTTTTAAAGATAATGTTTGTTCTAGTCATTGTGGCAATGACTGGAGCAACATTGCTACAATTATTCTTTCCTGATTATATGGGAAGGCATTCGAGTTATGGAGTAGCTTACGGTTGGCAAAGGGAAATTGCTTTCTGGAATATAGCTATGATCATTATTTTACTGGCGGTTAATATCAAGTACGATTGGTTCTATTTGCAGGCTGTACTTTTAGCATTGATTGTGGGAGGAACTTGCATTGGAACCAATCATTTAGTGCGTTTTATCGTTCATCAGTCTTTTATTAATGGCGTTGGTGCATTGGAAAATTATCTTTTAGTTCTTGGCTGGTTTCTTGGTTGGTTGATTGAATTGAAGACTAGAAATATTAAGGTATAAGTAGTTTTAGTTCTGAGAGGACCTTGTTCGAAAAATAAACGATTTGATTAAAATGTAATTATTTTATTTTTACAAAAAAGCAAGCTATTTTGGCTTGCTTTTTCTTTTATCTTATATTATAATCAAATAAACTAGTGAAAACGAGGAAATTACATAATGAAAGAACATACAACTTTTCAAGCAGGCAATCCTCAAACAAGAATCAAAAAATCATTAGAGAAATCGGCACCAAGTCATCGTTTCTATTCTCAGGAGCACTTGGAGTCAGACCTACATGGTAATACAGATCGAAAAATTAATGATAAGCTAATTCGTACGTTTGATGATGTTCAGTTGTTGTCAGAAGGAGATTTAATTTATAGTATGATTTCAGGACAAGGTGCCCTTGTTTCAAAAAAACATGCTGGATATTTATTTACTCAAAATTTTGTTAAAATTGAGCCTCATAAGGATGTCTCAAAAAAATATTTACTTTATCTTTTGAATGAAAATACAAAAGTGAAAAAACAAATTGAGCTTAAGTTACAAGGTAGTATGGTTCGAAAAGTAACGATAAGTGTTTTAAAAGATATTGTATTGCCAGTGCTTCCAAATTTTGAAAAACAGGAGTTGATTGGGTCTCTTTACCTTAATCAGCTTCGCCTGGAAACTCTAAAAATGAAAAGGTTAAATCAAGAACATTTAGTAATGATGGAGACGTTAACAAGGATTACAGATGGAGTATAGAATTATTGGAGAGATTTCACCTTATCTCAAAAAACTAGTTGACCTAGACAGCTTTATCTCAGATGTCGCAATATTTGAAGGAGGGTTGAAAAAACATTTGGTAAAACAAAAACATGGAGATGCTCTGATTTATTTTAATAAGATTGCTGAAATCATTTCAACTCCAGATTATGTAGGCATTAATCCAAAGGAAAAAAATGAAAGTATGGAGCTGATTAAAAGGTATGATTCTAATGTTTTATTAGCCTTAAAGGTTGATAAGAAAAACAATTGTTATTATATTCCAACCATGTATACTGTTAGTGAGTATAAAGTGAAGCAGCGTTTATATAGTGGACGATTGAAAAAAGTTGACAGGTCATTCAAAGAATAGTAGAATGATAGTAGAAATGGAAGCCGAGGGCAGAAAAGGTTCCTGCCGCACCTGAGAAGGTATCTGAGATGCTGGGTACGCCGACCAGCCGTCTTCCTAAATTCTTAGCCGTCAACTTCGTTGGCGGTTTTTCTTTTGGGCATAATAAAATCAATGAAAGCTGAAGGAGTTAGTAGGTGACAAGAGTATCCAAATTAAGATTCTCCGATTTTACTAACGCCTGGGAACAGCGGAAGTTGGGGGAAGTGGCAGATTTCACCAAAGGCAAAGGTTATTCAAAGAATGACCTTATAGAAAAAGGTTCTTCAATAGTTTTATATGGTAGACTCTATACAAATTATGAAACAGTGATAACTGATGTAGATACATTTGTTAATGAACAACCAAATTCTGTAATAAGTAAAGGTAATGAAGTCATTGTACCTGCCTCAGGAGAATCACCTGAAGATATTGCTAGGGCTTCAGCTATTAGAAAGACTGGTATTATTCTAGGTGGGGACTTAAATATCGTATATCCTAAGAAACAGCTTCGTTCTGAATTTTTAGCCTTGACTATCTCAAATGGTAAACCACAGAAAGAACTAGTTAAGAGGGCACAAGGAAAATCAGTAGTTCATATTCGTAATTCTGATTTGGAAAAAGTAGTATTTTCAAATCCCACCCTCCCCGAACAAGAAGCCATCGGTACTTTTTTCCGTCAGCTGGATGAGCTGCTTACCCTTCATCAGCGTAAGTGATAAGGTATGATAAACGATAAAAATGAAGTTAAATATATTATAGAAATAAACAGATAGGAGTAAGATATGAAAGAGCTTGTTTTTGAAACGAAATTGATTGAATATTTGTCAACTGGACGTGTTGTGGAAAATAATGAGGTTGAAGAAGACTTAATTGACTTTTTACCTAGTCAAAAAAAGTGGACTTACCGCCCTGATATTCGTACAACAGATGCTTTGTGGCAGAATTTTAAGGAGATTCTGGAACAGCATAATCAGTCAGAATTGGGTTATCGTCCGATGACTGTGACGGAATTTGCACAAGTGAAAAAGGTTATTTCTGATCTCCATACGCCTTATCAAGCGGGTCAATTTCTTTATGGGATGAATGGGACAGCGCAAATTGAGATTGATTTGGATGATGGGAAGCATGTCTATCTGACCGTTTTCAAACAGGATGCTATTGATGCCGATGATACGGTTTATCAAGTTGTTAATCAAATTAAGCGTCCCGCTATTGTTACGGGTAAAATAGACCGTCGTTTTGATACGACCCTTCTGATTAATGGACTTCCTATTGTTCAAATTGAAGAAAAGAAAGACACAATTGATGTAAATGCGGCTCTTAATCAGATGAAAGAGTACATGGATGAAAAGCAGTACGGCGATATTTTTTCTACTCTGCAAATTTTAGTGGGGATTACACCTAATAATGTGAAATACATGGCAAACACGCCTTCTGAGCGCTTCAATAAAGACTTTGCCTTTAACTGGCAAGTCAAAGAAGAGGATGACAGAGGAGTTAGCCGCTATCGCACTGTTAGACAATGGAAGGAGTTTGCCCGGCGTTTTCTTTCAATTCCTATGGCACATCAAATGGCGACATCCTTTATGATTTTGGATGGGACAAAGACAAAAGAAACGCTCAAGGTCATGCGTCCTTATCAAGTCGAGGCTACCCGTAAGGTGATTGAGGCTTTGAAGCGTACTGATTTTGAGCTTGGGACGAATAAACTAGGCTATATTTGGCATACGACAGGTTCAGGAAAAACCATTACTAGTTTTAAAACGGCTTGGCTGGCTTCGCGCTTGCCTAATGTAGATAAAGTTGTCTTTCTGGTTGATCGTGTGAATTTAACCAATCAAACGCGCGATGAATATCGGGCTTATGATCCAGAGCATATAGAGGATAACATTGAAGGCGAATCAGCTCTTGGCAGCGTTCAAGACACTAAAAATACAAGGGTTTTAGGACGTCGTCTGAAAGATAAGTCAAGCAGCATTATTGTCACCTCTATCCAAAAAATGGATACTTTAGTGAAACGCCGCTCTTTCAAATCACCTGATAAAAATATTGTCTTCATTGTCGATGAAGCCCATCGCTCTACAAATGGCAATAGTTTCTCGGCCATCCAAAATGCTTTTAAAAGAGCAGCTTGGGTTGGCTATACAGGGACACCAATGGTCGAAGATACAGCAAAAGGGACTTATACGGAGGATGTATTTGGGCCATGCCTGCATTCTTATACCATTCGTGACGCCATTCGTGACCAAAACGTTTTAGGGTTTAAGGTTGATTTTGAGACAACGATTGACCAAGAATCTATGAAAGAAAAGTACCTTCCAGAATTCTATCATGCGCAACATCCTGACTGGTCTAACGAAAAAATCAAGGAAAAAATTGCCAATCTGACTCCAGAGGATATGGATGATGCTGTACAGCCGAGTTTTTACGATGAAAATCAAGACCATATTCAATTGGTGGTAGAGGATGTCTTTAAAAATTGGAAAAATCGATCCAACGACGGCAAGTATAATGCTCTCTTTACGACGCATGTCGGTGGTGGAAAGGCCAGCACACCAATGGCAATGATGTATTTTGATGCTTTCCAGAAGAAAAATCAGGAACTTAAAGAGCAAGGTCGAACAGATGACTGTTTGAAAGTAGCTGTTACTTTTGCAGACAGTACCAATCATAGCGATCATAGTTTGGAGAGCAACAAAGGGCTTCACCGCGCTATGATGGCTTACAATGATGAATTTGGAACAAGCTTTGGGATGAGCGATGTCTCAGAGTATACAGATGACGTGGTGGATCGCTTGAAAAAGACAGCAGATGATGGTAAATACCTTGATCTGGTCATTGTGGTGGATCAGCTCTTGACAGGATTCAATGCACCAGAGTTGAATACTCTCTATGTTGACCGTACACTAAAAAACGCTAGTTTGATCCAAGCTTATTCACGGACCAATCGTGTTGCTGATATGGATGCTAAACCTTTTGGACGTATTGTCAATTATCGTTGGCCAGCACAAAATGAACGACTGATGAATGAAGCTTTAGCCATTTATGCCGATGAAAAGTCTGCTGATCTGAGCGATGAAGAACGCAAGAGACGCAATCAAGAAGATGGGATTACAGCTAAAGACTTCAGCTCAACCTTAGCAGAGGTCAAAGAAGTTATTGAAGAGCTGCGCGAAATGACAGAAGATTTCAATGAAATTCCGGCTTCTGAGAAGAAGTGTGAGGAGATGTATGGATTGCTGAAATCTTATAATGCCGGTATGGCCAAGCTTAAGCAGTATCAGCCAGAAAACGGTGAGGGATTTGATTATTCAGAGCCAGATAAGGTCTTGGAAAAACTAGGAATTAGCTCGGAAGAGGAAGTCATGCTGACAACTGTCCTGGCTAATCAACTAAAAGCGAAGTTAGCAGCAGCTAAAGAAATCCCGGTTTATCAGCTGGATCTGCGCATGAGCCACATCAAGGATGTTCGTGTCAACTACGATTATCTCACTGAACTGATCGCCACTCTCCTTCGTCAAGTGCATGATAAGAAAATGGAAGAAGCAAAAGACATACAAGAGAAAATTGTTCAATTTGCAGATGGTTTGGATGATCGCTTACATGCTAAACAAATCAAAAGTGCGGCATCAGCTATTGTCCAAGGTCTTTATCCAGATAAAAACAGTAAGCTCAAGTATCCTTATGATTTAGATGATAGCAGAGCTGTTATTGAAGAAGCGAATGCTGTTACCATTGATCAAGTGATTTTAGACTTTCGTTATAAGTGGGGATTGACTGATATTGTGAACAATGCTGTCTTTAAAGAAATGTTAGCTCAGCATACTTATGGAAAACAAGACCTCAATGATACCAATCTCCTCAGCAATTGGCAAAAAGAGGCCGTCAAGACTTATCACATCATGGCACAAGATGCAACGATTAAATCCTTGTCGAAAGTTAAATACCGTAATGAATTGCGGGCAGCTATCTATGAATTGGCTGATACCTTAGTCAGAGAAGAATAAAGGATGCTTACTGAAAACCAGCGTCAGTATGCTATAATTAAAAGACGATAGAAATCAAGGAGAAAAAGAGCAAATGATGATTAAAATGGTTAAAATTTGGGGGTTGTTTGAATGACAAAAACACCGAAACTAAGATTTCCGGGATTCACGGATGATTGGGAACAGCGGAAGTTGGGGGAAGTGGCGGAAATTGTTGGAGGAGGAACTCCTAGTACCTCAATACAGAATTATTGGGATGGAGATATTGATTGGTATTCTCCTGCTGAAATTGGGAATCAAATTTTTCTTAAGGGTAGTCAAAAGAAGATTACGGAATTAGGAATTCAAAAAAGCTCGGCAAAAATATTACCAGTAGGTACTGTATTATTTACATCACGTGCTGGTATTGGAAATACAGCAATTCTGGCAAGAAAAGGTGCTACCAACCAAGGTTTTCAGTCCATTGTTCCTCATATTGGAGAGCTTAATTCTTATTTTATTTTTTCAAGAACAAGTGAGTTGAAAAAATACGGAGAAATTCAAGGAGCCGGCTCAACTTTTGTGGAAGTAAGTGGTAAGCAGATGTCCAAAATGCCAATCACTCTCCCCACTCTCCCTGAACAAGAAGCCATCGGCACTTTTTTCCGTCAGCTGGATGAGCTGCTTACCCTTCATCAGCGTAAGTTAGATGATGTCAAAAATTTGAAGCAATCTTTGCTTCAAAAAATGTTTCCGAAAAATGGAGAGGTTGTTCCCGAGGTTCGTTTTCCAGAATTTACTGACGCTTGGGAACAGCGGAAGTTGGGGGAAGTGGGTTTTGCGAAATCAGGGACAGGATTTCCTGATGAGGAACAAGGTGGTATGGAAGGTATTCCATTTTTTAAAGTTTCTGATATGAATACCAAGGGGAATGAGAACAATCTTGTGGTAGCAAATAACTATGTGACAGATGAGCAAATTCGTCGGAAAAAGTGGAATGTAATAGATGATGTTCCTGCGATTTTCTTTGCCAAAGTTGGTGCTGCGGTCATGCTTAATCGTAAGCGCCTAGTGCGTCTACCTTTCCTTTTAGATAATAATACGATGGCGTATATTTTTGATAAAAGTTTATGGGATTGTGATTTTGGGAAGACGATTTTTGAAACTATAAATTTGACGAAATTAACACAAGTTGGTGCTTTACCATCATATAATGCATCCGATGTTGAAGCGATTAAAATTTACCTTCCTCAAAGGGAAGAACAAGAAGCCATCGGTACTTTTTTCCGTCAGCTGGATGAGCTGCTTACCCTTCATCAGCGTAAGTTGGAGCATTTACAGTCTCTCAAGAAGTCTCTCTTGCAGCAAATGTTTGTTTAGGAGGTGGCTAGATGGTATTGGAAAATAAATTAGGTTTAACTTCCTCTTCTGAATTGGCGCAGGCAGAGGAAAAAATCAGCAAAGAACGTGCGAAAGCGCTTTTTGAACAAGGTCTCCTAAAGCATAAAAAGGCAGGGACTTATGAAACTTTGGCTTTTATCCATAGCTTCCTTTTTGAAGACATTTATGATTTTGCGGGGAAAGTTCGTACGGTGAATTTGGCCAAGGGCAATTTTCGTTTTGCGCCTCTAGTGTATTTGGAACAGGCGCTGACCAACATTGACAAAATGTCTCAGTCAACTTTTGAGGAGATTGTCGAAAAGTACGTAGAGCTGAATATTGCTCACCCTTTTCGTGAAGGGAATGGCCGCAGTATGCGTCTGTGGTTAGATCATTTGCTAAAAAGTGAGCTTGGTCAGGTCATTGACTGGTCCTTGGTGGATAAGGAAGATTATCTCCTTGCTATGGAGCGCAGCCCTATTCGAGATATTGAAATTAAGCATATTTTACGGCAGGCGCTGACTAATCAAGTGGACAGCCGTGAGATTTATATGAAGGGGGTTGATCACAGTTATTACTATGAAGGCTATACCCTTTATAAGACCGATGAATTGTAGAAAGGATATTTATGTCAACAGAAGCACAGAAAACAATCAGCAGTAAGCTTTGGGCAATGGCTAATGAATTACGTGGCAATATGGATGCTTCAGAGTATAAAAATTATATTTTGGCTTTCATGTTTTACCGCTATTTATCAGAACATCAAGAAAATCATATGCAAACCTATGAATTATTGGATGTTGAAGATGGGGAATCAATCAATGAAGCTTATAAAAGAGCGGTTGAAGAAGATGGTTTGGAGGACTATCTGGAAGCCATCTCAGCTGATCTTGGCTATGCCATCGCACCAGAAGATACTTGGGAATCTCTTTTGGATAAAATCCATCATAATAAAATTATCCCGAGTGACTATCAAACGCTTTTTGAGCACTTTAATAAAAATGCCAGTCGCAATCAAGAAGCGCAAAAAGATTTTCAAGGCGTTTTTAATGATATTAACATCGGAGATTCACGTCTGGGAAATTCAACCAATGCGCGTGCCAAATCCCTTAATAATATTGTGAAATTGGTTGATGACATTGATTATAAGGATGAGTCTGGTAAAGATATTCTAGGCGAGATTTATGAAGAGTTAATTGGAAAGTTTGCGCAATCTGCTGGGAAAAAAGGGGGCGAATTTTATACGCCTCACGAGGTATCTCGTATTTTAGCTAAATTGGTTACCAACGATGTTAAGATGGATAACCAAAGCTTTGCGGTTTATGATCCAACAATGGGATCAGGTTCTTTGCTTTTGACAGTTCGAAATGAATTAAATGATAAGGCTAGTGTTGTGAAGTTTTATGGGCAAGAACTCAGTACAACAACCTATAACTTGGCACGCATGAATTTAATGATGCATAATGTCTCTTATAACAATATGACCTTAAGTAATGCAGATACGTTAGAATCTGATTGGCCTGATGGTGTTGATGCTGATGGCATTGACCATCCGCGCTCCTTTGATGCGGTTGTAGCCAATCCTCCCTATTCCGCTAAATGGGATAATAACCCGAATAAATTAAAAGATTCCCGTTTTAAAGAATATGGGAAATTGGCACCGGCTTCAAAGGCAGATTATGCGTTTATTTTGCATAGTATTTATCATTTAAATGCCACAGGAACAATGGCCATCGTTCTCCCTCATGGTGTTCTTTTTCGTGGAGCAGCTGAAGGGACTATTCGTAAGACTTTAATTGAAAAAAATTATTTGGATGCAGTGATTGGTCTGCCAGCTAATCTTTTCTATGGTACCAGTATCCCGACCACGATTTTAGTTTTCAAAAAGAACCGTTCAAATAGTGATGTCCTTTTTATCGATGCCAGCAAGGAATTTGAAAAGGGAAAAAATCAAAACACCATTAGGGATACGCATATTGAAAAAATCGTAGAAACCTATCGCAACCGCAAAGATGTTGAAAAGTATGCGCATGTAGCGATGCTTGATGAAATTATTGAGAATGATTATAATCTCAATATTCCGCGCTATGTTGACACTTTTGAAGAGGAAGAGCCAATTGATCTTAATCAAGTCTTGGCTGAACTTGAAAAAGATAATAAAGAAATTGCAAAACTTGAAAAAACAATTCAAGAACAACTGAAATTATTGGGTGTTGAAGCACGGTTTTGAGAGTGTAATGGCGTGAATAAAGGAGGGTAGGAAATGGCAGAGACAACATTTGAACGTAAAATTAAGGAAGATAGACCAGTTATAGCTCTCTGTTATGATTTTGATAAGACTTTATCGCCAGACGATATGCAGGCGCAAGGCTATATTCAAAAAGTCCAAAAAAGTGGTGATGATGAAGTCGCAGAATTTTGGGAAGAGTCAAATGGCCTTGCTAGTGCTAATGACATGGATCAGAACCTTGCTTATATGTACACGATGAAAAAGAAAGCAAGAGGTCAAATGCTTTTTACAAAGGAAAAGTTGGCTGAGTATGGATCGAAAGTTAAGTTATTCCCAGGTGTAAAAGGTTGGTTTGAAAGAATTGAACAATACGGTGAGGAAAAAGGTATTATTGTTGAACACTACATTATTTCTTCTGGCTTAAAAGAAATGATTGAAGGGACGGATATTGCTCCGAACTTTAAAGAAATATTTGCGACCTCTTTTTATTATGACGAAGATGGAGTCGCTGTTTGGCCTGCTCAAGTTGTTAATTATACCAATAAGACACAGTTCCTTTTTAGGATTTCGAAGGGAGTTCTTGATGTAAACGATCAGAGTGTTAACGAATTCTTCAAGCCTGAGGAAATCAGAATCCCTTTTAGAAATCTGGTTTATATTGGTGATAGCGATACAGATATTCCTTGTATGAAACTGGTAAATTCCCATGGAGGTTATTCTATAGGAGTTTACGACTCTAAAAAGAATGATAAAAGTAAAGTTCACAAGATGATGCGAGATAATCGTATTAGTTATTTTGAACCTGCGGACTATTCTGAGAATGAAGGATTAGAACGACTTTTAAAACTTATTATTGACAAAACGGTTTATAATGAAAAGATTTTTAATAAAATGTATGCATGTAAAAATGAAGCGTTTCATGATATTAAGCAGGATGAGTCTGAACAAGAAAAAATTGATCTTATTAACGAACTAGAAAGTAGCGATACTTTTGCGAATACTCACCGTATCATTAATAAAATGTTCAAGATTAGTGAGTGGTCAAATGAAGAAGCAGATGATTTACTGATAGTGGCTTACCACAATAGTCAGGTTCGTTATATTATCCAAGATGAAGACTTACAAAAATTTTTTAAAAAAATTGTAAAACTTGCTTCTCCAAATAGTACTTACAAAGAAAAAATTAAAGAACTTTTTGAAAAGGAATAGCTATCTGTTTGTACTGTAATGCTTTTAACTGTATATTTCTAAAAAGGAATATCCTATGCAATTATCATATCATTAGGAGAAAAAGTCATATGAGTGAGATATACCTTTGTTAGTCATAGAAGGTATAATGTATAGCAGATTTCATGAGCCACTTTGTCAAGGAAACGAAAACCGCTTAACTTAGCTCATGTTCTGCTGAATGGAACTCTTTATTTCTAAATATAATAAATCAGGCAAAATGAATAGATTATTTTCAAATATTTGAAATAATCTTCTTTTTTACTAACGCCTGGGAACAGCGGAAGTTGGGGGAAGTGGCGGAGATTGTTCGTGGATCGAGTCCACGTCCGATACAGGATCCAAAATGGTTTGATGAAGCATCTGAAATAGGATGGCTTAGAATTTCAGATGTGACAGAGCAGGATGGACGAATTTATAGTTTAAAACAAAGAATTTCAAGGGTAGGGCAAGAGAAAACTAGAGTTTTAAAAACACCTCATTTATTATTAAGTATAGCGGCAACTGTTGGTAAACCAGTTGTTAATTACGTAAAAACAGGTGTTCATGATGGGTTTTTAATTTTTTTAAATCCAAAGTTTGAGCAGGAATTTATGTTTCAGTGGTTGGAAATGTTTAGACCAAATTGGCAAAAGTATGGTCAACCAGGTAGTCAGGTGAATCTCAACTCAGATTTAGTTAAAAATCAAGAAATTCACCTCCCCACTCTCCCCGAACAAGAAGCCATTGGCACTTTTTTCCGTCAGCTGGATGAGCTGCTTACCCTTCATCAGCGTAAGTTAATTTTTTAAAAAAGAGGGAAAAAGTGCAATATTTTCATGATTATTATAAAAATTGGATAAGAATTTATAAAGAGGGGGCTGTTCGGCCAATCACCTTGGCTAAATATAAAATGACGCTGCAATGGTTACGTCGACTAGCTCCTAAACTGGAATTGAAGCAATTGGATAGGATTGCTTATCAGGGTCTGCTAAACGCCTACGCTCTGGAGCATGAGCGTCAAACAACCATGGATTTTCATCATCAATTAAAAGGAGCGATATTAGATGCTTTAGATGACGGTATCATAGATAAGGATCCAACTCGTAAAGCCATCATTAAAGGGAAAATGCCAGTAAATAAGCGAGTAAAATATTTGAGTCAATTTGAATTGCGTTCTCTATTGGCAGAACTGGATTTGGGAAATGGTATTTCTTGGGACTGGTTTATTTTGTTGGTTGCTAAGACAGGCTTACGTTTTTCAGAAGCCTTGGCATTGACTCCGCAGGATTTTGATTTTAGTCATCAAGTGCTTACTGTTGATAAGACATGGGACTATAAAGGGGATGGAGGATTTTTACCAACGAAAAATAGGTCCTCTGTTCGTAAAGTTCAAATTGATTGGCAGCTGGTGATTCAGTTTTTTGAATTAACAAAGGATTTGCCTGAGGACAAACCGATTTTTGTCTCGGGTAAGGTGTATAATTCTACTGTCAATGATCGTTTATTTAGGCGCTGTCGTGCAGCAAAAATTCCTGAAATCTCAATACATAGTTTAAGGCACACCCATGCCTCTCTCTTGCTATTTTCAGGTGTTTCAATCGCTAGTGTAGCGAGAAGATTGGGGCATGCAAGTATGACAACGACTCAAAAAACGTATTTACACATTATACGTGAACTAGAGAATCAAGATATTGATTTGATTATGCGTTCACTAACAAGTTTAACCTAATAAGAAACGCTGATGAAGCTTGAACCAGCAGTTAGCTGGTTTTTGAATCTCATAAGATAAAAGATTATCCCAGAAAGTCAGTCAAATGGAATACATTTACTTTGGGACAAAAATATCTCGGTCTTCTGCTCGCTAGAAAACGGATATGCACACTGTTTTGATTCTTAAATAATTCTACCATTACCCTTATCATCGAAATGTTAGTGCTTTTGTCAATGGTCTGTAGATCAGTTATCTTATTTTTGTTTTCATCACCATAATACCAATTCACTCCCTTCATTCTAATTTAACTATAGAACAAAAATCAAACTTCATAAGCGTTTTTCGTTTTTACCAATGACTGTTTATCCTCTATTTGTAGTATAATGGAAATGGAGGACTATATGGTAAAAATTGGTTCAGCGGAATTTCAGGAGAACTGGAATCAGCTCAAAAGAGAAAAGAGCCCTAAAAAGGGTCTGCAGTTCATATTGGATCATTTGGACTTTCCTGATGATTTGTCAGGAGAGCTGATTGATAATCAGGCCTTAGTTGCTAGGTTTTCAGATAATCTGGCTCCTCATGACCGTTTTTGGGTTGAACTTTCCGGTCTGATCAGGCGTCAGATGAAAGGGACTCAATTTGAAGAAGAGACTATTTTCAATCGTCAGCTGCATCAGCTGCGTTATGTGATTTCCTCCCAGCAAGCTCAGTATGTTAGAAGCTTCTATCGCAAGCCAGGAATGACTGACCAAGCAGCCTTGATTGCTTATATGAAGGCTAATAAGCTGCGCCCCAATATTTTTGATAATGCCAGACTGCATAATAAACGCAGCTTTAAGGAGACTTTAGGGCTTTTTCCAGATGATGAAGAATCCTATAATATAAAGGTCTTGCTGGGAGTACATACTGAATTTATTATCGATGGATTCGGCCGTTTTTTAAATGAGATTGATGCCGAAACAGTGACAACTAATGGGATTGTCAATGGTGCTAGCTTTAATTATGGTAATACACCATGGAGTCATGTACGTTTGGATGTTAAGCCTGTCAGCCACCATGATCCTACTTTTAGAAGAGCAGTAGCCAAACCTTTTAAGTCTCCTAATCAGGCCGGAAAAGTTCGATTGGCAAGGTTCTGGCAGGAAAGAAAATCAAGTGAGTTTGGTCGTAGCCTTTACAATAAAAAAGGCGGTTACGCCAAGAATGGCCGTTCCTTATCTACTCTCATTGCTAGTCGAAAGAAGGACTTTAAAAAGGAGTGGAAGCAAGGTTGAACTTGATTTCAGATAATGATTTTAAGAAGCAAAAGAGTAAGCATCTTTCAGGGAGTTAGCTATTATTTCGCTTCTTTTTCCTTGTCTAAATTCTCGAAAAGTATGCTATAATAAGGCGTATCTTATATTTTTGGAGAAAGTAGTGAGTATAGAAGATTATATACCGACCTTTGCTGTAGAAGCTGTTTATGATTTGAAGCCCGAGAGCTTAAGAAAACATGGCATCAGTGCTGTTTTAGTGGATCTTGATAACACTTTGATTGCTTGGAATAATCCGGATGGCACCCCAGAACTGCGTGAGTGGTTGGACGAGATGACCGAAGCTGATATACCGGTCGTTGTTGTCTCTAATAACAAATTTGATCGGGTCCAACGGGCTGTTGAGCCCTTCCATGTGGACTTTGTCAGTCGTGCCATGAAACCTTTTACCAGAGGAATCAACAAGGCGATTGAGCGTTATGGCTTTGATCGCAAGGAAGTTGTGATGGTGGGGGACCAGCTGATGACAGATATTCGTGCCAGCCATCGTGCCGGTATTCGTTCGATATTGGTCAAGCCCTTGGTTACTTCTGATGCTTGGAATACCAAGTTTAATCGTGCGCGTGAGCGCCGTGTCATGAATAGCATTATTCAGAAATATGGAAAGATAGAGTATTGTAAGGAAATTTAATGGAAGAACTGTTTTGTATCGGTTGTGGAGTTAAAATTCAAAGTGAAGACAAGGAAGCTGCCGGTTATACCCCAAGATCCAGTATTGTTAAGGCAGAGGAGACCGGTGAGCTGTATTGTCAGCGTTGTTTTCGTCTGCGTCATTACAATGAAATTGTTGATGTGCATATTACCGATGATGAGTTTCTGAAACTCCTACATGAAGTGGGCGATAGTCAGGCGCTTGTGGTCAATGTGGTGGATATCTTTGATTTCAATGGTTCGATCATCCCGGGACTCAGTCGCTTTGTGGCAGGTAATGATATTCTTTTAGTTGGCAATAAGAAAGATGTCTTGCCTAAGTCGGTCAAAGATGGTAAAGTCACCCAGTGGCTGACTGAGCGAGCTCATGAAGAGGGCCTGCGTCCGGTCGATGTTATCCTGACGAGTGCTCAAAACCATTATGCTATCAAGGAATTAATCAATCGTATTGATGAGTTGCGTTGTGGTCGTGATGCTTACGTGGTCGGGGTCACCAATGTTGGTAAGTCAACTCTGATCAATGCCATCATTAAAGAGATCACAGGTGATAAGGATATCATCACCACCTCACGCTTTCCTGGGACAACGCTTGATAAGATTGAGATTCCGCTGGATGATGGTTCTTATATTTTTGATACGCCTGGGATTATTCATCGTCATCAAATGGCTCACTATCTCTCGGCCAAGGATCTCAAATATGTCAGCCCTAAGAAAGAAATTAAAC
Organism: Streptococcus dentapri; assembly: GCF_042649885.1. NCBI lineage: Bacteria > Bacillati > Bacillota > Bacilli > Lactobacillales > Streptococcaceae > Streptococcus > Streptococcus dentapri. The sequence goes on from NZ_JBHSAC010000045.1 coordinate 66,366, forward strand.
CTAAAACCTATCAGCTTAATCCCGAACAAACCCTTTTCTTGGGCGGTCTAGCGCGCTTTGACTTTGTTCAGGGAGAAAAACAGGGCTTTACAGCCTATTTTGATAATAATCTCAAGCTTCATCGAACAAAATTAGCTGGTGCTGAAGCCTTTTATGACAAGCATATTGGTAACCTACTGACACCACCTGACGCCAAGGAAATTGCTGAATTTCCTCAATTAGTGCGGCATGAGTTCACCATTACTGAAAAAACCGATGTTGTCTTGTCAGGTCTGGGCTGGATTCGTGTTAACGGACAAGCGAAAATTGCCGCTTGGGCTCCCGAGGGTGTCAATGTCGTCATCAGAAAAGCAATCATCTAGGAGAAATTATGTCTTTAACTTCTAAGCAACGTGCCTACTTGAACAGCTTGGCACAAACAATGAAACCCATTATTCAAATTGGAAAAAACGGTCTCAATGACCACATCAAAACTAGTGTCCGTAATGCTCTGGACGCCCGTGAATTGATTAAAATCAACTTGCTGCAGAATACAGATGAGGATATCAATGGAGTCGCCGAAATCTTAGAGGAAGAAATCGGTGCCCAGACCGTCCGTAAAATTGGACGGGTTCTCATCTTATTCAAAACATCGAGCAAGAAAGAAAATCGCAAACTGTCAGCGAAAGTAAAAGAAATTTAAAAAAGCTCTTTGTCAACTGTAGTGGGTGACTTATCATTAAGCACGAGAGAGAATCAGATGGGTTCTTTCTTTTTATCTCTCTTGAGTTTTTTAGAGACAAGCTGAAACGGTCTATCCCCAGACCGTTTTACTGTTCAAAGCAATGAGAATTTTGGTTTTGAAATTCCTGAAGTTTCGAAAGCCAAAAGCTTGGCGTTTGATGTCCTTGATGCGTTTGTTAGTAGCTTTCAATTTGGCATTGAAATAAGGACATTCTAGAGCATTGGTGATGTAAGGTTTGTATTTCAAAAAGGTTTTGAAGACGACTGAAAAGTGCTGATTGACGAGGCTTAAGTTGTCTTCTGTCAAGCTAAAGAATTCAGTTGTCCGCTTCTCTTGAAAATGAAAGAGCAGGAGCTGATAAAGGTCATAGTAAAAGCGAAATTCCTCAGAGAACTCCAGTGTCTTATTGACAATCTCACGAGGCGTCAGTGTTTGTCTAAAGGTTCTTGAGTAAAAAGATTTATTGGAGAGTTTGCGACTGTCTTTGTGGAGCAGGCGCCAATGATTTTTCATGGCCCGATAGGGCAGAGAGTGCTTGTCAAAGGTCTTCATGATGGCAATTCTGGTCATTATCATGGCGCGGCTCAAGTGTTGGATGATGTGAAAGCGATCAAGGACAATCTTGGCGTTTGGAAAGAGCTGTTTGCTGATGGGGATGTAGCTGCCAGCCATGTCCACCGTCACGACTTTAACCGTTTTACGACCTTTTCTAGGAAACTTATAAAAGTAGTTTTTGATGGTGGTTTGCCAGTTGTTTTCAAGAATTGTCACCACCTTTCTTGTCTCAACGTCTTGAGCGATGAAGGCGAGCCTGCCCTTATTTCTGGAAAATTCATCCCAGGACAGAATTTCAGGAAGCTTCTCATACTTTTCCTTAAAGCTGAACTGTTCTAACTGTCGTTGGACTGCCGAAATGGAAATGTGCAATCTTCTAGCGATAGCAGAGTTAGTCAACTTCTCTGTGTGCAGCTGTGTGATTTTAGCCCAGACAAGGGCAGAAATCTGAGTGTTTTTCTGAACGAGAGCTGTCTCAGACACCGACACTCTTCGACAAGCCTTGCACTGAAAGCGGCGTTTCTTGAGTTTCAGGACGGTAGGCATACCTTGGAGGTCAAGGATGGGGATGGTAGATGGTTTCTGAAAGTCATAGTTGATTGTATTCCTTCTGACAATGCGGGCAGGCAGGCGCTTGGTAATCCAGTTTAGCTTGTATCTTGATATGGGTTTGGTGTTGTAAGCCAAAGAGGATTTTGATGTTTTTATCTTTCACTCCGATGAGATCTGTGGTATTGAAAGATGTTCCATATGAGCCTTTCTAATGAGTTGTTTAGCGCTTTTCATTATAAGTCATATGGGACTTTTTGTATACACTCCAGCTTCATAATATCCAAAGTGGACTTACCCACTACAGATATTATAGAGCCAGAAAAAGCCGGAGTTCTATCGGCTTTTTTGTTGGACTTACAAAAATATTTGCAAAGTCCAATGACAAGCATATAGTGATGGTAAAAACGTAGACTATGACCCAACGGCCATTGTCGTCGCAGGCACCCAGCCGGGGGTCAATGAGTCAACTGGCAATGCTATTCAGGCCTTCGGCGGGATGACTCCCCAATATGATGATGTTGAAGAGTTTTACAAGGAGACTGAAACTTTACCTTTATGTTATCCTATAAGGGAACTAACCCTTAGTTCCTTTGTAAAATAATGTAAAGAAGACTCGTGGTGCTAGTTGATTTTCAACGACAATAAAAAGCCCAAAAGGACTATACTGTAAGTGACAAAACAAACAGGAGGTAGTCCTAATGAGCCACTTACAGTATACCGCTAAATCCCATCATTTACAATGGAATATCAAACAATTATCTCAAATCAGTTCCCAATTTT